>NZ_JAKRNB010000005.1:0-122817 GCF_022347395.1 Corynebacterium sp. ACRPF | reverse complement strand
GGGGCATCGAGGATGATTTTTACTCATCCCCTCATCGTGAACCTAGGTGCCTAGCACACCGGCATGCCTTTGGCGGTATTTCATGGTCGAAGCTGGAATATCCCTCTGGATAAGTGAAATATTCCTAATATCAGCACGCCAGACCGGCTAGCCGTACAACCTCACCAACACATCCTGTCGTTTAGGCCCGCCCTTCGCGCTCACAGCGGATGCTGCTGCTAGCGGAGCACACCTTCCGGTGAGCGCGAAGGGCAGGGAGGGGAGGAAGCTAGGCGCTTTCCGACGCCCCGCCCCGCGCCAGCCGTTCCTTTACTGCGGCACGCACTGAGAGGACACGGTCTTATCGCCATTCGAGTACTGCTTTAGAGCGTCGTAGAAGGCATCCGAGTACTCGCCGGTGCGTTCCGGCATCGGGTGAACACCATCGGAGTAGAGGATCTCCGGGTTGCTCTGTGCATGTCCGCACCAGTCTGCGACATATACGTTGTCGTATTCCTTGGCTGCGTCGAGGACATCCTGTTGGGATTGGGCCATCCATTCGCGGTCACCATAGGGAACAGCCATGACAATAGTGTGGTCTTCGCCGATGATGTCTAGCGCTTCCTTGATCTGGTCCGGGAAGGCAGGGCCGTTAGTACCAAACCCGAGGAAGACGGTGTCGCGCAGCTGGCCGGAATCCTTGAGCTGCTGCAGAATCTGGATACCCGCGGTGTAGTGGCGGGATACGTCTGCATCGACGTAAATCTGCGGGAAGCGCTGCTTGAGGGCGCCACTAGAAGCCAGCATCACCGAGTCGCCGACAGCGGTGATGTCTTTGCCCTGCGGCATCGGGCGGGTCTTCTTATCCTTCGCGGCAGCCTTATCGTCGTTGTCCTCAGCAGGCGGCTGTGGCGCAGCATCATTCGGCTGCGCCGGGGCATTGTTGCTGTTCTGGTTCTGCTGCTGAAGCTGCTCCAGCTGCTGCTCCAGCTCGGTCTTATCGCTGGAATTAATAACGCCGTAGACTACGCCGGCTACAGAGGCAATGACTAGGAATGGGACTACCGGCCACATGGTCTTGCCAAAGCCATCGCGCAATTCGCTAAATCCTGGGCGGGAGGACCAGTAGGTCTTCCATGTCTTCTTATAGCCGCCGCGGCGGAACGGATTCTCAATGAACTGATAGGAAATCTCGGACAGAAGCAGCGAAATCGGCACGGCTACAAGGCCTAGGATCCACGATTTATCGGAGTTTTGGTTGCCCTCGAAAAGCGCCTTGAGCATCATGATGACCGGCCAGTGCCAGAGATACAGCGAGAAGGAACGCTGGCCAAACCAGCGCATGACCTTGGTCCGAAAGAGCGGGGTCATCGGGCCGTATTCGCGAACCACGCCCCACACCATTAGGACACCAAGCACGCTAGTGAGGAAGAGTCCACCCCGGTAGGTGATCTCTGCATCATCCGGCATGAGGAATAGCTGGGCACCGTAGCCGATGAGCGCCACAGTGCCGATGATTCCGGCGATGCGCGATTCGGCTTTGCCTGTCGCTGCCCACGAATCCGCCTGTGGGTCGGACTTGGTAGAGGTCATCAGCAAAGACAGCACGGCGCCAGTGAGCAGGCCGAAAGCATGGGTATCAGTGCCGTAATAAACGCGCGTTGGGTCTTCGCCCGGCACGTAAAGGAGCGCCATGGCCACGGCGGAACCTATAGCTAAGACTGCGGCTACGAGGATGGGAAGCCGGCGCGGCTTGCGGCGAGAAATCAGGAAAACGCCGGTGATAAGAAGCGGCCAGATGACATAGAACTGCTCCTCTACGGCCAACGACCAATAGTGAGCAAAGACCTGAATCTCATTGTCCGCAAAGTAGGACTGGGAGGTGGCGATCTGGGTCCAGTTATTGACAAAGAATAGAGTTCCCAAGAACTGCTGGCGCAAGCCGACCGCGAGGTCCCCGCCTATCCATGCCACCAAAGCCGTACACATGACCAGGACGGATACTGCGGCCGGGAGGATGCGTCGGAATCGGCGCACCCAGAAGTCCTTCAAGCTGATGGTGCCGGAGGTACGGAATTCGCGCACCAGCAACGATGTGATGAGGAATCCAGAGAGGACGAAGAAGAGGTCAACGCCCAAGTAACCACCGGGAAGCAGAGAAGGGAAGAAGTGGTACAGCACCACGGCAATAACTGCGAGGCCGCGCAGTCCATCCAGTCCCTTGACTTGGCGCAGACGGGCGTGGCGCTTCTTCTTAACTACTTTGCTCTCTGGCGGCGTAGCCAGCGCTTCAGGATCCTCGGCCTGCTTTTGTAGCGGATACTTAGACTTAGTATCTACCTGCGTGCTCGAGGCTTTCGGTGAGGCTGGCTTCTGCGCAGCTTGTTGTGGCTGGCGCGGTGCCGCCTTTGCTTGTGGCTTTTTAGGAGCTGGCTGTTGCGCCTTCGACGGTTGTGCCTTTTTCCGTTTCTTTTCAGCAGCGGCGGCGGCCGCACCTGCACCAGCTACAGCGCCCGCTACAGCGGACTTGCCTGCCTTTGCAGGCTTCATCTTCGGAGTGGCTTGAGGCTCGGCCTTCTTCGGCTGGGACGGAGCAGGCTGTTGCTTTGCCTTAGGCTTCTGGGCAGCTCGCGACGGCTTTTGCTGAGCCGGGGTAGGAGTGCCCACCTGCTGCGATTTGCGAGCCAATCCGCGACTGATATCGGAAGGCTTAACCTGCGGGCGTCGCTTGCTTACTTTTTTGGCCTCGTTCTGAGGCGTCGCCTCCTTTGCCTTCGGCTGCGGCTGTTGTTTCTTCGCCTCTTGCCTGGGCAGGTTGCCCTTAGAGGGTGCGCCTTGCTGCGATTTCGGCTGGACTACCTTGTCTCCATTGTCGGCAGTCTTGTTCTGCACCGCCCCAGCTTTCTGCTGGGAAGGTTTAGATGCAGTCTTGGGCGCGGCCACCTTCGGCTTGGGGGCAGTGGTGCCTTTCTTTGGCGCTGGAGTGCTAGGGGCTGAGGCCTGTGGGGTAGCCTTTTGCTTTGCAGTGCCGGGAGTACGCGCTGGTCCTTGGCCCTTGGACGGTCGCGAGGGCTTCGACGGCTGCGCATTCTTCTTTGGCGTTGGTTGCGGCTGTGGTTGCTGCTTTGCCGAGTTTGCCGGCATGCGCTTGGGGGAGCGTGGCTTTTGCGCTTGCTGCTGGGCGGTGGCCGGCTTGGCATTAGCGGGCTGGGATTTCTGCGGCTTTGCCGGTTGTGGGGAAGCCTTCTTCGCGCTGGAAGAAGAGGATGGCTTGGGTGCCTGCTTCGGTTTCTCGGCGCTGGGGCGAGCCTGCTGTGCGGGCTTTACCGCGCCTTTCTGGGAGGGTTGGGTGACAGGCTTCGCGGCCGGCTTCGGGGAATTACTGCGGGTAGAAGGAGTCTTTGGGGAGGACTTAGACGGGGTGGTGCTAAAGCTTGCGCCGCGGCGCGGTCGCTGCACCGGTTCGTGCGCTTTGCGCTGTGGCTTCTTGTCTTGAGTAGGCGAGTTTTGTTGCTTTTTAACAGCTGCTTTGGGGGAGGATTCTGCCTTGTTTTGTTGTGCGGCGGAAGGCTTGGCGGCAGAACCTTGGGCTGCAGGCTTGGCCTTTGGTGCCTTGGCTGCAGGCGATGGTGAGGTGGACTTAGCCTGCTGCGGTTTTGTGGAAGTGGCCTTGCTTGCCTGGGATTTTTCGGTGCTGGGGCGAGTGGTGTCCTTAGCTGCGGGCTTAGCGGTAGGCTTCGCACCTTTCGGCTTCGCAGCAGCAGGCTTGGATTCGGATGCCTGTGCAGGCTTCGTCGGAGTGGGCTTGCGCCCGGGTGTTTGTTTGGCTTGGTTCTTGGACTCGCTGTCCTTATCGGTGCGGTCCTGGGGCTTGCCCTTCGGCTCGGTGGATTGTGCACCCGTGGTGGATTCGGTGTTGGCCGATTTCTGGGGCGCAGAATCCTTGTTATTAGGGGCCTGGGGCGCACTGGTAGAGCCAGCTTTGGGCGGTACTGGCTGATAGACCGGTGTGCGTGGTTCGTTCGAACGCCCAGGTTTCTTCTTCCCCAGCAGTGAGCGCAAAATTTGCTTCACAAAAACTCCCAAAGCACTACGTATATTTTCTAAACGGACTATTTTAGCCTGCGCACCAGCACTTCTCCCCTTGCGGGGGAGTAACGGTGCGGCGCGCGGGGCGGAGGCGAAAATTCGAGTCTAAGACTCTTCGCTGTCAAAAAGCTGACGCAGAACTGTCATGACCCCATATTCGGTATTGGGCGGGGCGATGTGATCGGCGATTTCCTTCAACTTTGGGTGCGCATTTTCCATTGCGATGGCGGTGCCCGCCTCGCGGAGGAGCTCGTAGTCATTGAGGAAATCGCCAAAAGCAGCGGTGCGGGACATGGGAACCGAGAGGAGCTTGGCCATGGTTTGTAGTGCTACGCCCTTGTTGACGCCAGCGGCCATGACATCGAGCCATACGGCACCAGAGATGGCGATATTGTGTTCCGGTACGGCCGCAAGAAGGGGCTGGTGGAGGTGCTTTTCGCTGCCGTCGGCGCAGTAAGCGGCGATTTTGATGATGTCTGCATCCAATAGCGCATCGAGGTCATCTACCCATTCCACTGACCTGTAGTACTTGGCTATCTCAGCACGGGCCTGTTCATCGGCGCCTTTGTGCACATAGGCGGTATCCGGCGTGCACAGCACTACGGTATGCGGGGTCTCGACGGACTGGAGTGCGGCCATGGCGGCGCGCACAGCTGCGCTGGGCAGGGTAGTGGCGCTGATGACGCGGTTATCGTGGACGACCACGGAGCCATTTTCTGCAATGAAGGTGTCTTCGTGCGGAAACATCTCTTGCAGGGTGGCGAGCTGGCGGCCCGAGGCGGGTACTAGGGTGACGCCGAGCTGGTGGGCACGGGTGCTGATCGCAGCGAAATCTGGTGGAAGCTGGCCGTTGCCGTCCAGTAGGGTGCCGTCCATATCCAGGGCGATGAGCTGTGGGAGCAAAATTCCGAACCTATCTGTGAATTGGCTGATGGTGGATAGGTGCATGCGTTCTGTGTCACACTAGGGGTTATGACTAATACTGCACCTATCATTTCCTCAATCCGTAACCATACCGGAGTCATTGAGCTCAACCGCCCCAAGGCTCTCAATTCCCTCACCCCGGAAATGATCCACCTCATTGCGGAGTCGCTGGCGCAGTGGCGCGACAATGATGAGGTGGAACAGGTGCTGTTTACCTCGACTAGTTCCAAGGCATATTGCGCCGGCGGCGATGTTCGCTACGCCCGCGAAGGGGTCAAGGAGGGCAAAGTGGATGAGGTCGATGCTTTCTTCGCCACCGAATACACGTTGAATGGTGATATTGCGGAGTATCCCAAGCCCGTCGTGGCGCTCATTGATGGCATTGCTATGGGAGGTGGTCTGGGCATTTCCGCCCATGGGTCCCACCGCGTGGTTACGGAGAAAGCCTTTGCCTCCATGCCAGAGATGAATATTGGCTATGTCACGGACGTGGGCATGGCCTATGCCGCCCAGCGGGCGGTGGGAACGCGCGGGAAGGCTTCGGCCGAGTTGGCGAAGTTCTGGGGGATTACCGGCTACCGCATGTATGCCGCAGACCTTCTGTGGAGCGGGCTGGCCACCCACTATGTGGCGGACGGCGAAGCCTTCGCTAGTGCGGTTATCGAGCATGGACTAGCCACGGCGCTAGCCCAACACACCAGCGCACCTAGCGGCGAGGCCCCCTTGGCCGAGCTTATCGACGCCATCGAGGACGCCTTTTCCCACAACACCTGGCAAGACATTTCTGCGGCCCTGGAAAAATACCCAGAGCTTAAACAACAGGTAGACAAGCTGACCGCGCAAGCGTGCCCGACCTCCATCGTGGCGGCCATGGAGCTCTTCCGCGCCGAGCAGGAGTGCAGCAGTATCCGCGAAGCGCTAGATATGGAGACCAACCTGGGCGCTTATATGTACCGACGTGGGGACTTTGCCGAGGGCGTGCGAGCGGTCTTGGTGGATAAAACCAACGATGCGGCATTTGAGCCTGCCGCGCTTGCCGACCTCGACGTGGACGTCCTCCGCAGCGCCCTACACCTCCACCCCGCGAAATGATCCATAGGCGGCGCGGGCGCGATCTGCGTTGATCCATGAAGGATGGGGAACCGCCAAAGTAGCGTCGGTGGCGGCTGGCGTCGGCTCAGGTAGGTGCAGCTGTGGGGCGTCGAGGAGGACGAGGCCCACGCGGGCGTCGGCAAGCGTAGTGCCCGCCAGCGTCCAGATCCCCAAAATGGGCAAAGCTAGGTGCGGCAGCTGGTGCCCGCGCGCCAGCTGAAGCGGAAGGTGCGGGCGCGCCAGTTCGGGCACGGCCTCGTCGATACCAAAGCGCGCTAGGTTTCCTGCCAACCGCGCCGCCGCGGTGTCCTTGAGCTGCGGATCCGCCCAAGCCCACGTGAATTCCTCGTCAGAAATGGTCGCGATAAGCACCGCATTGGTCGCAATCTGCCCGCCACGATAGGACACCGTGGCGGTGGCCTTATCCACATCGAGTTCTACCGTGGCATCTGGGAAGCTGCCTTGGAAAAACATTTGGCTTTCGGTGCTTAAATAAAAAGCATCCTCCAAGACACGCGCGGCCGCCATGCCCGGGGTGATGCCGGAAATCTTGTGTACCCCGGGGCTTGGCTGTTCAAAACGCACCGTGGTGCCATCAGAAAAATGCAGGTAGGGCTCTTCCTCGGTGGACTCCATGTCTAGGTAGCGGGCGAGTGCGAGGGCCGGCCCCTTCTCGTCCATCTCCGCACTGCTGTGTTGGAGACCGTGCAGCAAGGTCTGGCGAAAGTCCAGGTAGGGGTGGAAATCTACCGCAACGATGGCCACGTGATCGCCCTGCTGGGCGCGCAGCACCGGCATAGTGCCCACGATGAGGGAGGCATAAGCAACCATGCGGTCAATGTCTGCGCTGGCCGTACCTGACTGCGGAAGGTCAGCAAAATGCTCGGTCGCAGAGGTAGTCCAGTGCCAGGTGTCTGCGGCGATGACGGCTAGGCGCACGCCACGAAAATCCGCCACGTGCTGCGCGGAGCTTACCCGTACCTCCACGAGTTGGTCGGTGGCATAGCTTCCTTCGCTATCGCCATCCGAGGGCCCGAGGAAATTAAATTCCACATCGGTCGCCTCCCCGATGCGGTCTTGAAATGCGGCATTAACGCCCGCTTGAATGAAGCGGGCGTCTTGCGCGGTGCTCGATATAGGGGCTGTCTTATCCATAACTATTGCCGAGCATACGGATTAAAGCGCCCATTAGGCTAGCTAGTCGATGGCACGCACGGTGGCAAAGGCTGTGCGAACTATCTCATGCTTTGTGTGAGCGTCCAGTGATTCTTCGGCCTGGGAGAGGCGGTGGATTTCTTTCATGCTCATCGCACTGGCACCCGCACACGCTTGGAGAATGACCGCGATTTCAAAGCGCGACTTATCCGGGGCGCGTTGGTGGAAAGCTTCCAAAACTTGGTCATCTACGACTTGGAATTGTTGGCGCTCTTTCGAGGTATGGCTCAAGTTTTCTAAAGCCTCGCCAATGGTGAAAAGAGAGGTAAAAGAATGTAGCTCTTTGCCCTCGTTTTCGGCGGCATCGAGCGTTACTTGTTCGAGGAATTCAGAAATGGATGAATTAGGAAAGACAGTGGGTACTTCCTTGGAAAACTTGGCAAGCACATCGGTGCTAAAGGACAGTAGCGCATCAGCCACCGAGGAGAAGTAGTTGTGAAAGGTGCGCGGGGAGACCCCGACGGTCGCGGTGATGCCGGAGACCGTGGCGGCTTCGGTACCGCCGTCGAGGACGAGGCGCGCTGCCGCATCGGCCATGGCCTGACGCGTAGCTCGCTTCTTTTCTTCGCGCAGACTAGTCACGGTGTGTCTCGCCTACTTTCTCTCGTTGGGCGCGCAGGAGTTCCTCTCGGTCAGAGTGCAAGGCCTCGCCTTCGATGTCCATGTTAGGGGTGATCTTATCCAACCAGTGCGGGAACCACCATGCCTTCTTATCCAGCACAAACATGGTGGCTGGGATGATCATCATGCGGACCACGAAGGCGTCGATAAGCACGCCCGCAGCCAGCGCAAAGCCCATGGTCTTAATGAACGGCTCGTCCATCAAGATGAAGGCGGCGAAGACGGAAATCATAATGAGGGCCGCGGCCGTGACCACGCGGGCGCCGTGCTTGAAGCCATTCGAGGTGGCGTTGCCGGCCGTCTTGCCATTGACAAATCCCTCACGCATGCGGGTCACCAAGAAGACCTGGTAGTCCATGGCTAGGCCGAAGGTAAGGCCGATGAGCATGATAGGCAGGAAGGAAAGCAGCGGGTGTGGGTCGTCGACGATGCCGAACATGCCTTCTTGCCAAATGGCCACGGTGATGCCGAAGGTCGCGGCCATCGACAAAGCGAAGCCGGCCGCGGCGATGAGCGGCACCCAGATGGAGCGGAAGACCAGCATTAAGACGATGAAGGCCAGGCCCAGCACGATGGCTACGTATGGGGTAAGCACGTTATTGAGGCGCTCAGAAATGTCATCGAAGATCGGGGTGATACCGGTAATGCCGTAGGAACCGCCGGTCTTTTCAAACTCACCCTGGTAATCGCGCAGGTGGTTAAGGGTTTCGGTGGTTTCCTCATCGGTTGCACCGGTGGTAGGCGTGATCATGATCTGCGCAGCATCACCGTTGTCCGTGGTCTGCACGATCTGGGCGTTTTCTACGCCGTCGTTGCCATTGATCTCCTGCAGGAGGTCTTGGAAGGCCGGCATGCGGTCCTGCTCAGGGACATCGGCCACATCAACGAACGCGATCATCGGGGCATTGCGGCCAGGGCCAAAGGCGTCTGCCGTGATCTCATAGGCCTCGCGCTGCGGGGTGCCGGGCTTTGCGGTGCCATCGGTAGGCATGGCCAGGCGCAGCTGGGCAAATGGTACGGCCAGGATGCCTAGCAAGACGACGCCCGCGATAAGGTGCAGCCACGGGTGGGCACGCACGCGGCGTACCCAGCGCAGGCCCATGGTGGGCTTTTCGTCCTCTGGGTCTGGAACCTTGGGGCCAGGTACGCGGCCGGCGAAGATCTTGGTGCCCAAGAGTCCCAGCAGGGCAGGGATGAAGGTATTGGCAACCAGTACGGCGATGATGACCGTAGCCGCAGCAGCGATGGCCATGGTGCCCAGGAACGGGATGCCGATAATGGTCAGCGCGGCCAAGGCGATGACCACGGTGGTGCCGGCGAAGACAACGGAACCGCCCGCGGTGCCCAGCGCCATGCCCATGGCGTGGGCACGGGTGGCCTTATCCATCTTCTTGAGCTCTTGGGCCAGTTCCTTTGGCGAAAGATCGTTGAGGCCAGAGGAAGTGATGAGCTCGTTGCGGAAGCGGTTGACAATAAACAGCGCGTAATCGATGCCGACGGCCAGGCCAATCATGGAGGCCAACGTCGGGGTCATATCGGAGATGGTATCCGTAAAGACCGTGGATACCTGCACGCCGAGGATGCCGATGCCTACGCCGATGATGGCGGAAATTAGCGGCATACCAGCGGCCACGAAGGAACCGAAAGTAATCAGCAGCACGATTGCGGCGACGATGAGGCCGATAATCTCGGCGCTGCCACCCATCTCTTGACCGGCGGAGCTAAAGGCATTGCCCTGGTACTTCACCGTGAGGTCGCCCTCGTCGTACTTATTGAGTACGTCCGTGACCTTGGTCATGTCCTCTTCTGGGATGTCCATGACGGTTTCCGCATCAAAAGTGATGGTGACGGTGCCGGTGGACTTATCCTCGCTCAGAGGGGAGAGCTGCTGCAGGTTCTTGTGAATCTGCTCGTCTGGAATGCGCTGGGCCTTCATCTTTTCGCCCATTTGCTTTTCCATACCGGCTGCAGCCATCACCGGGCTGACCAGTTTGTCCTGGTCCTTGAGCGCGCCAGTGTCCTTGAGCTCGCCAAGGAGGTCATCTACCTCGCCGGCTACCTGCTTATCGGTGAGGTTCTTCCCCTCTGGCGCTTGGATGACCACGGTGCCTTCGGGTGCACTCATGGCATCGGTATCTTGGCCGAAGCGCTCCATCATCTTGTCCTGGGTGGTGGTGGAGTCCATCTCCGGCATGGAGAAATTAGGGTTCGGGGCCTTGGCAAAGCCGGCGGTAAGTCCCGCCATGGCCACCAAGACGATGAGCCAAAAGGCTAGGAAGGGCCACACCTTGCGGTAGGACCAGCTACCTAGCCGGTAGAGGAATTTAGACATAAATATGCTTTCTTGTGCAGTATGCGTGCAATTCTGTGCGCGCGAAGATGTATAAGGAATCCGTGGGGAGGAGGAATGTGCACCCCGTGCGGAACATTGCATAGTGTACGCAAAATTACGGAATGTGCGCAAAGACCTGTGCGGTGGACCATAGGAAGCTGCTCGTGAGATATAGGTCTTGTACCCTCAGGCGTATCGGCGATGGCGGCATGGGGCGGTAGACTGACCGGCATGCTCCACGCCGTTAGTTTTGCCCTCCTGGATTCCGTCAATGCCTTACTCATCGGAATCCTCGTGGCCATTGGCATCATCTTGCCCCGCGGCAAGTACCGGCGCATTGCCTCCTTAGTGGTGATAGGAGACTGGATGGGAGTCCTCGCCGCGGCGGCCGTGGTGATGTTTGTGCTGCTGGGAGTAAAAGACCAGATCGAGGCCATTTTGAGCTCGCCCGTTGCCGGCTGGGTACTTGTCGCAGTCGGCATCGCGGTGGGGTTTGGCTCGTGGCGCTCTCAAGGCCAGCCCAATGCCTTGGTAAATCGGCTGCTCGAGCCGTTGCGTACTCCATCGCTGCTTACCGCGATCATCGGTTTCATTATGGGCGTGGTGCAATCGCTGACCTCGGTGCCGTTTTATTACGGACTCATGCACCTGGCTACCGAAGACATCGCTCCGGCCGCTCAGTACGGCGGCTTGGTGTGGTACGCCAGCCTGGCTTTGTCCCTGCCCACTATCTGTGGTCTTTTTATTGCGGTGGTGCGCGCGCATCCCGAATCGGCCGCCGGCCGTCTTTTTGCCGCGGCGCGCGCCAATAGCACCCAGGTGGCGCTCTTCGGCGGCTACCTCGTGGCGGTCTTCCTCATCCTTATGGGCGTGCTTTCCCTTTAATCAAAGGTGACCTCATCCAGGCTCAACGCCACATCGGATTGGCTGCGCGCGCACTCCACGTAGCGGGCAGCATGCGCAATGAAGGCCTGTGATTCCTCCGGGCTGAGCTCGCGGCGCACCTTGGCCGGCACGCCGGCGGCAAGGCTCCGCGGCGCAATGGTGGTTCCTTCCAGTACCACGGCGCCTGCCGCGATGAGCGAGCCGGCACCAATAGTGCAGCGCGAGAGCAGCGAAGAGGACATTCCCACCAGGGAACCGGCCTCCACATACGCGGCATGGACCATTGCCATGTGTCCCACCGTGACATCATCTTCTAGTACGCATGGCGTGTCTTCTTCTACGTGGAAGACGCAATTGTCCTGAATATTGCACCTAGCGCCAATGCGAATCGCGCCCACGTCGCCGCGCAGTACGCTGCCATAAAAGACGGAGGAATCCGGGCCGATTTCTACATCGCCAATGATGGTGGCATTGGGCGCAATCCACGCACTGCGGTGGATGCGTGGCTTCTTTCCCGCACAAGGCAAAAGCAGCATGTCAGTCCTTTCGAGGAAACTATTCCACCACCACGGCGACGGCGGGGGAAAGCTCGTAGTCGCCGGGGTAGGGGAGGTGGTCTACGAGGGCGTCGGCAAGCGCGGGCGTAAGCGGAATGACCCAGCCGCGCCGGGGATCTTTGATGGGCAGGGCTTCCTTGTTTGTGGCGGCAAAATGAACCGTGGCAGCGGGAGAGACCAAGGTAGCGGATTCACGGGCGCGGGCTACCTTCAGCAGTACCTCCGCGCCGGGCTGATTAGTGACCACAATGATAAGTGGGCCAGCGGTGTGGATTTCCAGTTTTTCTACCCGTGCGGTGGGGGCGGTGAAATCGGGGTGAGCTAA
Source organism: Corynebacterium sp. ACRPF (assembly GCF_022347395.1). Taxonomy (NCBI): domain Bacteria; kingdom Bacillati; phylum Actinomycetota; class Actinomycetes; order Mycobacteriales; family Corynebacteriaceae; genus Corynebacterium; species Corynebacterium sp. ACRPF. The sequence goes on along the minus strand of NZ_JAKRNB010000005.1, from coordinate 110,798 downwards.
GCGCGGGCTCTGCGCGCCGGTAAGTCGGGCGAGGGCGTCTTTTAATCCCATAAGCCCTTAGTCTAACCTGACTTAGGTCATGGGCGGGTGAGTAACGTCACTCTTGACACTGTTACCTGGTGGTTTTGTTTGTGGGGTGGGATTTTCCGCACTAAGTGGGTAGTTCTGGGGTGTTCAGTATTCTGATTTTGGTGAGTCCTTATATTCGCACCGTCAAGACCGCCTCAGGAGCGATAGCGGTGCACGTGGTGTTCTCTGAACGCAAAAGTGCGAAAAGAATGAAGCATATCGGCTCAGCGCATTCAGAGTCTGAGCTTGTGCTTTTGCGGGCTGAGGCTCAACGCATCGTCGATGGTGACCAACTCGCAATGGACTTCGGCGAGGTTACACACCCCACCGGCAACAGGCAGTGTTTCCAACCCGCTGCCGGTAGCCGGTCAGCGGGCTGGATACTTGCTGGACTGTATTGATGCGTGTTTCAACGAGCTAGGCCTTGCAGCAGCAAGCGGCGATGATCCGGTGCTTCGTGTTCTGGTGCGTGCCCGGATCATCCATCCCAGCTCAAAGCTGGATTTCATCGAGACTCTTGTCGAGGTTGGCATCACCAGCGCAAGCTACCGCACCATCCAGAGGCGTCGTTCCTCCTTCGCCACCGAATCGTTCGGGGAGATACAAACCCAAGCGTTGGCCCATCATGTAGGTATTGGGCCAGGCGCATTTATCTTGTACGACGTGACCATCTTGTACTTTGAAGCCGGTACTCCTGATGAGCTTCGCAAACCCCTATTTTCCAAAGAACGCCGTGTGGAGCCACAAAACCTTGTCGGGCTGCTTACTGATGCCACCGGTTTTCCACTGCATGTGGGGCGCGTTTGCTGGCAACTCGGCATAAACCCACACGATGCTACCGATGATCACACGGTTCCAAGATGCCTACCAGCTCGACGAGGTTTCCGTCGTTGCTGATGCGGGCATGGTTTCAGCGGCGAACAAGCAAGCACCCATCGATGCAGGTCTGCACTACATTTTGTCGGTGAAACCTCCACCGTGCCTGAGGTGATTGAAACCTGGCGGCGGGAAAACCCCGGTGAAGACTACGCCCACGGTCAGATCTGGACACAAGCCTCGGCTGGGACAACGGCGCTCATGATTGGCGGCCAGCCCCCGTTGGCGCGGCGAGCCTGGCTGAGGCCGTAACGGATCTCGTGGCTGCCGGTGCTAGCCTGCTGGGGGGTGCTGCCGCGTGGGGCCACTGAGATACGCCAGCTGCGCGCTTCCATCCTTCGCGCAACAAGCGGTTCCTCTGGACAATAGCGAAGGAATACCAGGACAACCCCAATGCACGGGGATACAATATTGCTATGAAAAAGTCTTCTTTCCTCGCAGCATGCGCTGCGCTCCTCGTCGCATCTCTGTCCGTACCCGCCGCCAACGCCGAGTTGACCCAGACTGAGCGGGACCAATTCCGTACCGACCCCGTTGGCGCGATTGCCTGGCAGGCCATCAAGGGCTCTTCCGAGTATGTGCGTGCCGATGGTGACACCATGATGGCCGCGTCCTTCTTCTCCATGACTTCGCCGGGCGACGACATCGGCCTGCCGGCCTTGCAGAACTGCGCCGAGCGGGTCGGCTCCTCTGCTCCGGTGGGTGGCGTGCGCTACGTGGCGGCTGCCCTGTGCGCGACCTTTGACCCGACCACACGTGGCGAGGTGCAGCGCGCGAACCTCATGTACGCGCCGCTGGGTTAAACCGCGCTTTATCGAGCCGCACGGTGGTTGCGTCAGGGTGCGTTGAATCGCGCTGCGTCAGGCAGTGCGCAGCGCGTTCGATTTGGTGGAATGCTGCAAGGAGGGATGATGCGCAAGCACGTGGTGATCAAGGGAGTCTCGAGCTGCGGTAAGTCCACGGTCGGGGAGTTGCTGGCGCAGCGCACCGGCCTGCCTTTTCGGGATGGGGGCGATATGCATCCGGCGGCGAACATCTAGAAAATGGCCTCGGTGCAGGCCCTTGACGACGTCGACCGCAAGCCCTGGCTCGAGTCCTTAGGCCGCTTTCTCGCGGACCAGGACGCCGGTGCCATTGTGGGCTGCTCCGCGCTCAAGCGCTCCCACCGCGACTTTATCGATACGATCTTTGTGGGCCTGCACGGCTCTTATGAGCTGCTCAAGGAGCGCATGAGTCAGCACTCTGGGCACTTCATGCCGGTCGTCCTTCTGGACTCGCAATTCGAGACACTCGAGGAACTGCAGCCGGGGGAAGCGGGCATCGTGCTGGATGTCAGCGAGTCCCCAGAGGAACTTGCCACCGCGGCGGCCGAATACTTACGGGGTTAGCTGGCGCTTCCCGACTTAGGTCATGTGTGGGTGAGAAACGTTTCTCTCGACACTGCTACCTGGTGGTATTTGGCGGTGGGGTGGGATTGTTCCGCACTAAAGTGGCCTAAGTCAGGTGGAATCGGGGCGCGCTAAGCGCGGGGACTGCGTGCCGGTTAGCCGGGCAAGTGCATCTTTTGATCCCATGGGAGCCCAGTCTAGTGAGCGCTCACGGTGATGGTGCGGCAGCGCTCCAAGTCGAAGTACGCACGCTGCCCGGTGGCGGCAACGTGCTCGCGGGCCACAGATTCATCGTGGGTTACGGCCGCGGCGAGGAAGACGAGTGGACCATCGGGCTGGCGCCATGTGCCGAGATACCGCGCGCCGTGTTCCTTGGCTAAGGCCAAGGCCTTGCTCACCGCGGCTGGGGTAGGCTCCGTCACCCGCAGGAGCGCCTTCCCGGTGGGGTTATAGGCGAACCCGGTGCGGGGCTGCTGGCCGGTTTCGATATCGAAGGTGCCTTCTTCGTCCGCGAGCAATTGCCGGAAAATGCGCTTCATTGGGCCCAGCGTAGTATGGGGCACCATGATTGACGCCAGCAACACCGCACTCGTTATTGAAGGCGGCGGCATGCGCAATTCCTATACGGCCGCCTGTTTGGTCAAACTCATCGAAGAGGGCGTGGACTTTGGTTGGGTAGGCGGCGTCTCCGCCGGGGCATCGCACACCGTTAATTACTTGTCGCGCGATGCCCGGCGCGCGGAGGAGTCCTTTACGGACTTTGCCAAAAATCCCAGCTTCGGTGGCGTGGGTTCGCTGGTGCGTGGCACCGGGTATTTCAATGCCGAGTACATCTATGAGCGCGCAGCAGACAGGGATTTGCCCTTTGATTGGCAGTCCTATTGCGAGCATCCGGCCGATATGGTGCTTGCTGCAGCGCGCGCCGATACCGGCGAGTCTGTTTACTGGACTCGCCAGGACATCCACACCCCGGAAGACCTCTTCGTGCGCGTGCGCGCTTCCTCCACGCTGCCGCTGATTATGCCGATGCGATTTATCGACGGCGCGCCGTACGTGGACGGTGCTTTGGGCTCGTCCGGTGGCATTACTATTGCGCAAGCAGAAAAGGCCGGATACGAAAAGTTCCTGTTTATTGGTACTAAGCCGCGTGGGTATGTGCGCCCGGAGGTCGCGCGCCCAGCCTTCGTCCGCCGCATCTTCCGCAGGTACCCCGCTATTGCCGACGCCCTTATAGCCCGCCCCGCCCTCTATAACGCAGCCAAAGATCGGCTTTTGGAGTTGGAGCGCCAAGGGAAGGCGCAATTATTTTTCCCGGAAGATATGCAGGTAGCCTCTACCGAACGCAACGTACACAAGCTGCGGGCGAACTATCAGGCAGGTAAGGCACAAACATATGCGGAGTGGCCCCGGTGGAGGGAATTCCTCCTCGACTAGTTCACTATGGGCGTTAGCTGTGAGATGTGCCGCTGCTGGGGGTGGGTGGCCCCTGGCGAAAAGGGTCTAAGCAGTAGCGATGCCATTGGTGGTCGTTAAAGAATGTGCCTTTCACGTGGCACTTTGGAGGAAAATGCCTAAAATATTCCAGCGTGTTAGCAATTTTTGATGGAAATATATGGCTGAGCATCTTTTTCATAGTGCTGCTCGGCACGCTATTTGGCATGATCCCCTTCGGTCCGCTGCGCTTTGGCGCGGCAGGCACGCTGTTTGTGGGCTTGGCCTTCGGCTCGTTTATTGACCTAGATAAAGACATCTTAAGCTCCCTGCAAGAGCTGGGCTTGGGACTCTTTATTTATATGCAAGGCCTGTCCGCCGGTGAGCGCTTCTTCAAGGGCTTTTCCAAGCAGATGAAGCACATGCTCACGGCGGCCATTGCGATTGTGGTGGCCGCGGGCGCAGCCATCCTCTTTGGTGGCATGCTGGGGCTGGATACCTTGGCTTCCGTTGGTGTATTTGCCGGCGCCACGACCTCGACGCCGTCGCTGGCAGTTGCCCAGCAACAAACAGGTGAAGAGCTACCCGCCGTGGGCTACTCGCTGGGCTATCCCGTGGGTGTGGCGGTGGCCATTTTGGTCGTGGCATTCCTGCTCAAGCAGAATTGGCCCGCCAAGCACGATAAGGACAATTCTGCCTCCAAGATCTTCCGCTCCCGCACCATTCGCGTTACCAAAGACGTGAACTACGATGATTTGGAAGAACAGTTCAAGGATCACTTTGTTATCGCTACCATTCGCCGCGGTAATAAGGTCCGGGTTGCCGGCGATCGCCCCGAATTGCACAAGGGCGATATCCTGCGCGCGATGGTCACCAAAGCTAAGGCCCGTGAATTGACCCAAATGCTAGGCAAGCGCCAGCCGCAAACTCCGTTCGTGGATAAGCGCCTAGTCATCGAAACCGTGGCTATTTCTAACCAAGATATTGCCGGCCGCACCGTTGAGGAGCTCAACCTGTTCTCCCGCTATGGCGGTCGCATCGTGCGCGTGCAGCGCGGCGATGAGGAGTTCTTGGCCAATAATGAAACCCACTTGGCTTCCGGCGATACCCTCGAGCTCATTGTGAAGTTTGACCGCTTGGGCGATATCCAGGATTACTTCGGCGACTCCATTAAGTCCTACTCCGAGCTGAACTGGGTGGCCTTGGGCGGTGGCCTGTTCTTGGGTTACCTGCTGGGCCAGGTTGTGGTTCCGATGCCGGGTGGCGCATCCTTCGAGCTGGGCTTCGCGCTCGGCCCGCTGATTACCGGTCTTATCCTCGGTGCGCTGCACCGCACCCGCCGCATTCCATGGCAGGTTCCGGCTTCCATTAATACCGCCTTCCAGCAGTGGGGCCTCGTCATCTTCTTGGCGTCTGTGGGCCTATCATCCGGCGAGGCATTCTTGTCCACCGCCTTCTCCTGGATGGGTCTGAAGTGCATGATCCTCGCCGCCATTGTCACCGTGGTGGTTTCGGTCCTATTCGCTGTAGCGAATCGCTTCATGGGGCAGTCCGAAACCCGTACCTCTGGCGGACTCTCTGGCATCTTTGCCCAGCCGGCCGTGGTCAATTACGCCACGGGGCTGAGCTCCGACTCGCGCATCATGACCGGTTATGCGGCCACCATTGTGGTGGGGCAGGTGGTCAAGATTGCCGTTGTCCCTGTGATGTTGATGGTTTAACACGCAACGGAAAAGGCCGCTTCCCAGAACGGGAAGCGGCCTTTTACTCTGCCGTGTGAAGCTGTGTGGTTTCTAATCCGCCACGAGGGTTTCCATGGTGAGCTCTGGGTGTTCCTTCTCAATGAAGGCGAGCTTCCACTTATCGCCAAAGAGCGCGATGAGCTCGCCATCTTGGCGGGTAAAGATTTCCACGCCGCGCTGACGGCCGAGCTCTGGGGCGGATTCGGCATCGGTGCGGCGAGCCACGGAATAGGGAATAGGCTCGGTGACGGTTTCCACGTTGTATTCGAACTCCATGCGGGCCTGCATCACCTCGAACTGCATGGGGCCCACCGCCGCCATGACAGGGGAAGCATCGCCACGCGCCTCGTTCTTGAGAATCTGGACCACGCCCTCGGCCGCCAGCTGCTCCAGGCCCTTACGGAAGGCCTTGTACTTGCCCAGCGACTTCGCGCGCAGAATGCGGAAGGCCTCCGGCGCGAACTGCGGCATGGGCTTGAATTGCACCTTCTTGCCGGAATAGATGGTGTCACCAGGGGCAAGCGAACCGGCGTTGACCAAGCCTACGATATCGCCCGGATAGGCGGTATCCACGGTATCGCGCGTGCGACCAAAGACAGTCAGGGCGTACTTGGTGGAAAAGCTGCGGCCGGATTGGGCGTGGTTGACCTGCATGCCGCGCTCGAATTCACCGGAGACCACGCGCATAAAGGCCAGATTATCGCGGTGCTTTTGGTCCATGCCTGCCTGGACCTTGAAGACGACCCCCGAGAAGTCATCGCTAACCTCGCGGACCTCATCAATGGCGCTGGTGGCAGCCTCGACTGCCTTTGGGTCGGATTCGCGCGAGTGCGGAGCCGGGGCAATGGCGCACAGGGTGTCCAAAATCTGGTGCACACCAAAGTTCAGCATCGCAGAAGCAAAAATGAGCGGGGAGGTCACGCACTGTTCAAAAAGCTCCTGATCGTGCAGGGCACCGTCGGCGGCGAGCAGCTCGGCTTCCTCGACTGCGGTCTCCCACACCTCTTCTTCCTTCTCACCGGCGGCATCCGGAGCAAAGTGTTCCTCCGGGGCGATGGTAGAACCACCGGCAGTGCGGATGAAGTGGATATACTCATCGGCCTCGCCATCATCGTTGATATGTGCCAAGCCGCGGAAGTCACCGGCAATGCCTACCGGCCAGTACAGCGGGGTGGGCTGCAGTTGGATTTCGTTGACGATTTCGTCGACAAGCTCCAAGGGCTCGCGGCCCACGCGGTCCCACTTATTGATCACGGTAACGATAGGCAGGCCGCGGGCCTTGCACACGCGGAAGAGCTTGAGGGTCTGGGGCTCGAGGCCCTTGGCGGCGTCGATAAGCATGACTGCCGCATCCACCGCGGTGAGCACGCGGTAGGTATCCTCCGAGAAGTCCGCGTGGCCCGGGGTATCGACCAGGTTGATCATGTAGGGTTCGCCCTCGTGGCCCTCCGGCGCATACTCGAACTGCAGCGCCGAGGAAGCCACGGAAATGCCGCGGTCCTTTTCCATATCCATCCAGTCAGACACGGTGGACTTGCGGTTGCCCTTGCCGTGGACCGCGCCGGCCTCATTAATAACGTGTGCGTGCAGCGCCAGCGCCTCCGTCAGCGTGGACTTACCAGCATCCGGGTGGGCGATAACGGCAAACGTGCGGCGGCGGGAGGCCTCAGAAACGACAGAACTCATGCGCCATAGTCTAGTGGTTTCGCGCTACCACTCCACATTGAGGCGGCGCCCCAAATCATCAAAGACGCGACGAGCCACCGACAGCTTCTTCGCAATGGGGCGCTGGAGACCAGGTTTGCGCTTGTCGTTGTAGTATTCGCCGGATTCAAAGTGGATTCCCTCGGTGCCCGTCAAAAAGTAGGCGAGGTTTTCGCCGCCGTCGGCAGGCTTGCCAAAGGTCTTGCCAATCAGCCCGGAATACAGCTTGGACATCATGCCGGTAGAGGACTTGGAAAAGTCAGTGGCAAGCACGCCAGGGTGGAAGGACACCGCGGAAAGCCCGTGGGCATCAAAATAACGGGTGAGCAGGATATCGCCCAGCTTGGCGTTGCCGTAGGCGCGCTCAGGGCTGAAGTGCTCCAGCGTATTAGGGTCGCTGAGGTCGAATTGAGACATGAGGAAATTGGCTAGGGAAGCCGTTTGAACCACGTTCGCCTTATCCGCGCGCAGCTTGTCCCGTAGCAGCGAGGTCAACAGGAAAGGCGCGACCACGTTGACCTGCCAGGTGCGCTCAAATCCATCGGCGGTGGTGGATGGGCCGTCAAAAATGCCGCCGGCATTATTGCCCAAGGCGTGGATGTGCTCTAGGCCCTCCAAGTCCTGTGCCAAGCGGCGTACCTGGCCCAATGATTCGAAGTCCGCCAGGAAGTACTGGCCTTCGACTTCCTCGGCCACCGCGCGGGTCTTTTCCGGATTGCGGCCGATGATAACCAGGTTGTCTTGTGGCCGGGTGCGGTGCAACTGACGAGCGGCCGCGGCCCCCAACCCGCCGGATGCGCCGGTAATCACAATGGTCTTGGCAGTGCTATTTGGCGAAGTCATAGCACCAATCCTAACCGCCCACCGAGGGATAGCGCCGGCCAGCAGTTTCCCTGCGCCTAAAGCAGGTCTATACTTCCGCTGGTGAAACACTTGCTTTCCATACGGCAGTGGGGCCCGGCGCGATTGACCGCAGCTGGCTTCCTTGTGCTGATTCTGGTGGGAACGGTTTTGCTCATGCTGCCGTTCGCCGAGGCCGGCACCGCCCGCGCTTCCTTCCTGTCTGCCCTGTTTACCGCTACGTCTGCGGTTTCGCTTACCGGCCTTATCGTGGTGGATACCGGTAGTTTTTGGAGCCCGGCCGGACAGGTCATCATCTTGGCGCTTATCCAACTGGGCGGCTTGGGCATCATGTCGCTCGCTTCGCTATCTGGCCTGCTATTTACCGGCCGGATAAGCTTTAAGGCGCGCAAAACCGGTGCGTATGAGGGGCGCCCCATTGCCCCCGGTGGAATCCGCAAGACGCTGATTTTTACCTTCGCATTTACCGCGGTAGCTGAGATCATCATTGCTGCCATTGTGGCCGCACGCTTGATGATTGGCTATGGGCACTCCTTTCCGCGCGCGGTGTGGGAGGGCATTTTCCATGCGGTATCTGCGTTTAACAATGCCGGCTTTAGCACCAATAGCGATAACCTGGTGCCTTTTGTTTCTGATGCCTGGATTTTGCTGCCCTTGGCCGCCGCATTGATTGGTGGCGGTTTAGGTTTTCCGGTGTGGGCGGAGTTGGCGCGGTTGGTACGCCGCGATCGCCATGTGGTCCACCGCATTTCCATTACTGCCCGCATGACCTTAACGGCCACGACCGTGCTTTTGCTCGCCGGCGGCGTCTTCTTCGCGTGTGTGGAGTGGACCGGGGTTTTGTCCTCGATGTCGCTGGGAGATAAGTTGCTCAACTCTTTCTTTGCCAGCGCTTCTCCGCGCACGGCAGGCTTTAACGCCATTGATTATGGCCAGGCACATCCCATTACACTGATGGGCACCGACATTTTGATGTTCATCGGTGGTGGCTCGGCCGGTACGGCCGGCGGCATCAAGGTCACCACCGCCTGCGTGCTCTTAGCAGCCATGGCCGCAGAGTTCACTGGGCGCGAAACCACCACCATTGGCCACCGCAGTCTTCCGCGATCGGTGACCCGCCAGGCGCTGGCGCTGAGCTTTGCCGGGGTTCTGGTCGTCACACTGGGTGTGGCGGCGCTGCGCTTTTTTGATCCGGAGTTTAGCGGTGATCAAGTCTCCTTCGAAGTCCTTTCTGCTTTCGCTACGGTGGGCTTGTCCACCGGAATTACTGCAAGCCTGTCTGCACCCTCGCAGATTGTGCTATGCCTCATCATGTACTTGGGCCGCGTTGGCCCAACCACCTTGGTAGCAGCGCTGGCGGCGAAATCCGTCAGCCGACGCTATAGCTATCCCGAAGAAAGGCCGTTCCTTGGCTAATATTCTCAAGGCGTTGGGACGCTCCCGCGCCGGCATCGATATTCCACCCGTCGTCGTTATTGGACTAGGCCGATTTGGCTCCTCGCTAGCCCATGAGTTGATGGCCAATGGCGTTGAGGTCCTTGGCATCGACTCCAGCGAAAAGCGCGTGCGCGAGGAAGCGCCTTACCTCACTGAGACCATTGCAGCAGATACCACTGACCCGGAAGCATTACGTCAGCTGGGCGTGGAGGAGGTCGAGCGCGTCATCGTCGCCATCGGCTCCCATTTGGAAGATTCCATCCTCACCGCGTCCAACCTGGTGGAGTTGGGGGTCAAAGACATCTGGGCCAAGGCGGACTCGGAGGCACACGCGCGTATTCTCAGCCAGATTGGTACCCACCATGTCATCCGGCCAGAGCGCGATACCGGCCGCCGCGTGGCTTACCTTTTGGGCGGGCGTTTCCGTGATTTTGCGGAGATTGCTACCGATTATGGCGTGACCCAGATGGCCGTTCCTAGTTCATTGGTGGGCCGGCCGCTCGACCTTTCTGCCATCTGGCGCACGCACCGCGTGCAATTGGTCTCTGTGCGCCGCGCGGAAGGGGAGTGGGCCCCGCTTGCCGACGCCACCGAGCTCACCCCCACCGATTTCATCGTCGCTGCCGGCAGCCCCAAGGCGCTGGAAAAATTCTCCCAGTGCTAGCGTGAGTGGATCTGGTTCTGGGCCTTGCCTAGCCCGTCCGTCACGATGAGGCGGGCGGCCTCGGCCGCGGTGGCGATGGCGTCATCAAAGCCTGCGCCCGCATCCACGGGGCCCAATACGTAATCCGGAATGGACGAACCCTTGGGCGGCCGGGCAATACCAATGCGCACGCGCAGATAGTCGCGGGTGCCCAAGCGCTCGGTGAGCGACTTGAGGCCGTTGTGCCCGTTTTCATTTCCGCCCTGCTTGATCCGGATCTTATTGGCCGGAAGGTCCAGTTCATCGTGGAGAACAATCACATGGTCTGGGGCGATGCCTAGCTGCTGTGCCAGCGGCGCTACTGGATCGCCAGAAAGGTTCATAAACGTGCCCGAACGCACGACAAGTACTTTCTGTCCCGCCCAGCTAAGTGGCGCGACCTGTACATCCATCCCACGTACCGGCTCGAGTACGTCTCCCCCTGCGGCTAACAGATCATCGATGGCCATATAGCCCACATTGTGGCGGGTAGCGGCATACTTCGCGCCGGGGTTGCCCAAGCCCACAATAAGCCACTCCGCCTCTAGCTCGTCCGGATTGAGACCTGGCGTGGGTTTATTCTTCGAGCCAAAGAACCGCGCGAAAAAATCTCCTAAAGGTGCCACTGCACTAGCTTCCTCTCTCAGTAAGGTGGGGTGCTATGAGTCAGGTTATAAGCTCCCTTTCCCGTAGCGTAATCCCCGCGCCGATGGCCGGCGGTCCCACCACCCCGGAACTAGTGCGCGCTGCCCATGCCGCCGGCTCTTTTGGCACCTTAGGTGTGGGCTCTGCCAGCATAGACGCTGCCCGCACACAGATTGACCAGTGTGGCGGCATTCCGTTTGGAGTAAATCTCTTTTGCCCACAGCAGCCGCTTTCCGAGGCGCACCTAGCAGCCGCACGCGAGCTGGCGCAGGCAGAAAACCAGCCACTGCCTGATCCCGATTACTCCTTTGGCTTCGAAGAGAAGCTGGATCTAGCGCTGCGCGGTGGCGCCCGCGTGGTGTGGTCCATGTTTGGAACCTTCACACCCGAACAGATAGAGCGAATCCACGCCGCGGGCGCAGAGGCCTGGACCACCGTCACCACCCCTGCGGAGGGAACCGTGGCCGCACGTCGGGGCGTCGACGTGCTTTGCGTCCAAGGCCCGGCCGCCGGCGGCCATCGTGGAACTTGGGACTTAGCCGCGACTCCCGATTCCCGGGATCTGGAAGAGCTAGTGTCCGACGTGCATACCGCAGCCCCTGATCTGCCTCTGATCGCTGCTGGCGGCCTGCGCACTGCAGAAGATATAGCCACCGCTATGTCCTGGGATGGCGTCGCCGCATGTTCCTGCGGTTCCGCATTTTTGCTCACCGAAGAGGCGGGAACGAGTGACTACAACCGGCAGCTACTGCGCCGTGGTGGGCAGACCGTGTCTACCCGTGCTTTCTCGGGCCGCTTTGCCCGTGGACTAGAAACTCAGTACACCCGCAGCCACCCCAACCTTCCACCGGTTTATCCGCTCTTGAACCCTGTACTTAAGGAACGCCGTGCGCAGCACGATGATGCCGTAGCCTACTGCCTCGTAGGAACCGAAGTGGAGAAAATAAACGGGGGTACTGTGGCCAACATCCTGAACCAACTATGCCAAAACCCACAGTAGTAGGCGCTAATATTTATGTTTGAAGATTTAATGCCACCCCCGTGACAGAAAAGGAATGAATTACGTGACTGCGAACGCACATGTTGGCCATGATGATTGGAACGAGCGCCTCGAGCTGGCGCAGCAGATGATTCCGCTCATCCACCAGCTGCACCGCAACAATAACGTTGTCACCACCATCTTCGGCCGCCCACTGGTGGGCCAGACCGATATCGACATCATCAAGTCTCACCGCTACGGCCGCCGCATTGCGCAGCGCCACCTGTCCACGGCGGAGACCCTGCCTATCCTGGTGGAATTGGCAGACATGAACCTGGGCGCCGCAAGCGTCGACCTCGGCCGCTTGGTCCTCGGGTGGGAGGAATCCAACGAGGAAAACCTCCGCATGTACTTGGAAGGCGAGCTGTGCGAGATCGTCGGTGCTGGCGTTGACCTAGAGACCACCGACGTCGTCCTCTACGGCTTCGGCCGCATCGGACGTCTGCTGGCCCGCCTGCTCGTCGCCCGCGAGGCAGCTTATGGTGGCGTTCGCCTGCGCGGCATTGTCCTGCGCAAGAAGGGCGACGGTGACATCCTCAAGCGCGCTTCCTTGCTGCGCCGCGATTCCGTTCACGGTGCTTTCAACGGCACCATCTCTGTAGATGAGGAAAACGAGGTTATCTGGGCTAACGGCACCAAGATCCAGATGATCTACGCCAACGATCCCGCCGAAATCGATTACACCTCCTATGGCATCAATAACGCCATCTTGGTGGATAACACCGGCGCATGGCGCGACCGCGAGGGTCTGTCTCAGCACCTCAAAGCCAAGGGCATCTCCCGCGTGCTGCTGACCGCACCGGGCAAGGGCGATATCAAGAACATCGTCTACGGCATCAACAACGACAACATCAGCGACGAGGATCAGATTCTCTCCGCTGCATCCTGCACCACCAACGGCATTACCCCGGTTCTTAAGGTCATCAATGACCGCTACGGTGTAACCCACGGCCACGTGGAGACCGCGCACTCCTTCACCAATGACCAGAACCTCATCGATAACTACCACAAGGGCGATCGCCGCGGCCGCGCCGCAGGCCTGAACATGGTGCTTACCGCTACCGGCGCAGCCAAGGCTGTTGCTAAGGCTCTGCCGGAATTTGAGGGCAAGCTCACCGGCAACGCCATCCGCGTTCCTACCCCGGACGTGTCCATGGCTGTGCTCAACCTCGAGCTGTCCAAGGAAGTAGAGCGCGATGAGGTCAACGACTTCCTGCGCAATGTCTCTTTGCACTCCGACCTGCGCCAGCAGATTTCCTACATTGCCTCCCCAGAGGTTGTTTCCTCTGACTTCATCGGCAATACCCACGCCGGCATTGTCGACGGCGTTGCTACCATCGCCTCCGGCAAGCACCTGGTGCTGTACGTGTGGTACGACAACGAGTATGGCTACTCCAACCAGGTAGTACGCATCGTAGAAGAGCTCGCACACACCCGCCCGGTTGTTCTGCCGAAGCGCGTATCTCCTTCTGAGCTTTAAGCTCACCTAGCTCTAGCCCGCGGTTTCCGCGGGCTTTTGCCGTTTTCTCCCGGCTCCAACCACCCCACCCCGAAAAGCAGCCACGCTATCGGCCTGGAAGCACGCCAATGGACTTGAAACGTGTCTGCATTATGCGGTTAATCCATTGGCTGCAGTGCTTTTGTCTGCAGCAGCCGTTTCGCGGTCCATGAACCAACGGCGGCGATGAGCAATGTTAAGAATGCCGCGACAGCGTAGCGTGCAGGAGTGTTGGCATTTATCGGCCACGCCGAAAAGGCAATTAGCCACAGGTAAGTCTTGGCGAGGACATCACCGCCGAGAGTTGCAGAAACAATGGTGCCCATGATGGTGAGGGCGAGTGCACTAATAATCCCGAAGCGCACCACGATGCACAGGGAAATCACCGCAATACTGAAACCTACACCTACGGCCAGCGGCAGTCGTCCCAATACAGCAGGAGCAGAAGTACCGGCGCAGATTGAAGCGAGCGAAGCAGCCGTGCACACGAATACTATTGCCCCAAAGATCCAGATGAGAAGGGCGTTAGGGCTATGACGTGATTCGCTGTAGCTCAGCGGCCACGCCGCCTCTAGCAGTGGCCACACTATGCAAGGGAGGACTCCCGCGCCCACAGGCAGGAGCGCAAAGACGAAGAAGCCGTGGACATAATCGGCAGGGTAGGTGAGGGCAATGACGGCTAAAGCCACGATGCTCAGCACTAGACACCCGATAAGCAAGGGACTGAACGCCGCACGGTGCAGCCCGATCAGCGCGCCAGATAGCTTGGACCGAGCGGAAGCTCTCGGAGTAGCAGTAGGGGTCCACTCCCCACCAGTGGTGATTGCGCCAGCATCTTTATGAGTATCGCCCTGGGGCAGGCGCAATCTAAGAGGTTGTTTGCGGCGAGGAGTAAAGATTGCCGCGCACGTACCTACAGCCGCAAGAACTAGGCATAGCAGTGCGGCGGGCAGTGGACCTTCTTGCAGTAGCGGATCATCTGGATCGAGAGGAACAGAGTTCTGATGAATCCGCAGGGCAGAAAGCAATAATCTCATCGGCCACGCAGGTGGGAATGCCCACCACGCGTTGCCCTCGACAGTGCTCGGTAGAATTCCAATTCCTTGCCAGACAATGCTTCCAGCCAACGCGGCGACGAGGCCGCAGCGGCGCGCGCACCCTGCAGCGAGCCCGGCGATCCCGATAGCCCCTAGGAAGGAAAAGAGCCCAGCCACTACTAATAGCTGATGGTTGGCACGGCCCTGAAGAGCCACGATTGCCCAAGAAAGGCCGAAATTGAGGACATGGAAGATCGCCAGGCTAGAAAGTATGACAAGAAAGCGCGAGGTCTGTTCATAGTGGGCGTTGAACCGGCGCCAGAGCGTACCGCCGTCGCGAGTACGGACTTCTCGGCGCTCGGGAATGGCGGCAAAAAGCGCAATGAGAGGTGCATACATGCCCGTGATGAACATGGACTGCCATCCCAATACGCCGGTGGCGTCCTGCGTGGGAGAAGCAAGCGCGGAAAACAACGCTGTCATTACCACTAATGGTACGGCCAGTAGAGGGAGCCATTGCAGCGCGCTCCCGCGGCTGCGAAGGACCTCGGCGGAAAGGTAGCGATTAAACATGAGCCTCACCATCCGGGGAGGTCAGGCGGAAAAACTCGGCTTCCAGCTGACCACTGGGAGCCAAATTCTTAAGCGAACCAGAATAGCGGATGGTGCCCTCGGCAAGGATGGTGATGTCCTGGGCTAAGTGGACAATCTCACCGAGCTGATGGGAGCTGACGATGACGGTATGACCGGCGCCGGCCAGGTTCTGCAGGAGCTCACGAAGCTCTACGATGCCCTGCGGATCAAGGCCATTTTGTGGTTCATCGAGAACGAGGATTTCGGGATCACCGAGCAGTGCTTGGCCTAGGGCGAGCCGTGCCTTCATGCCAGTAGAAAATGACTTAGCCTTTTTCTTCCCAGCCCCGTTGAGGCCCACGATGGCAAGCACTCGCTCTATCTCGGATTCTGGTAGACCAAGCAACCGCGTATGGACGCGAAGATTGGCTGCTGCAGAAAGGTGCCCATAAAAAGCTGGACCGTTAACGGAAGCCCCCACGTGGTCGAGAACCTCGCGTGACCAGGGCGCACCGGCCACGCGAATAGTCCCGGAATCGGCGGCAAGAAGGCCTAGAAAGATGGAAAAGAGCGTAGATTTGCCGGCGCCGTTACGCCCTAAAAGAGCATGGACGCGACCAGGGGTGATGCTAAATTCTACATCCCTCAAAACTGTGTGGGAGCCAAAAGACTTTGAGACCTGCTCAAAGGAGATTTCATAATTCATACTGCGAAGTCTCGCGTGCTGGGGCGCGAAAATCTTCCGCCCGCAAGACGGACTTCGCAGTGAATGTCTCCTACTGCAGTAGGAGACTAGGCAATTCCAGCGCGCTGGGCGAACAGCACCAGCGCCACGCGGTCGCGCGCCGCAAGCTTAGACATGAGCGAAGAGACGTGCGTCTTTACCGTCGTTTCCGCAATGACCATCTCGGCGGCGATCTCGGAATTTGTAGCACCGCGTGCGATGAGCGAAAGAACTTCCATCTCGCGCCGGGTTACCAGGCTAAGCCCTTGGCGCTCCTGCGCGCTCAACTGGCCGCGGGTAAGGGCGGTGCGATAGGCCTCCAAAACTGGTCCGGTGACCTGAGAAGCCAGCACCGATTCGCCCTTGGCGATGTCCCAGACTGCTCCCACTAGCACCTCCGGATCTGCATCTTTGAGAAGGAACCCATGCGCGCCAGCGGCGATAGATTGAGCCACCAATTCTTCTTCATTAAACGTGGTGAGCATGATGATTCGGCATTCGGGGACGCGGGAAAGAATTGCTTGGGCCGCAGCGATGCCATCCATGCCGGGCATTCGGATATCCAGGATGGCTACGTCAGTGCGGTGGCTCAATGCCGCGGTGACGGCCTCTGAGCCGGTATTTGCGGTGGCCACGACCTCAATATCATCTTGTGCGTTAAGGATGGTAGACAATGCGGCAATAAGCATTGCTTGGTCATCGGCGAGTAGGACACGAATCTTAGGCACGGTTTTCCTTCTGCATCGGTAGTTCGGCACGCAGTATGAACTTTGTTGCATCACCCGAGCTCTCTAGTTTTCCACCTAACGTGTGAGCACGCTCTTCGACGCCAATGAGGCCGACTCCGCTGCCAGTAACTTCGCTGGGAGTAGGGGAGGGATTGGTAGAGGTAAGGGTGATCTGAGCGGCGTCGGCAAGCGCGAGCTCTACTTCGACGTGCGTGCCGGGGCCTTGGTGGCGCAGAGCATTGGTCAGGCCTTCAGAAATGATACGTACCAAGGCCAATTGCGTAAGTGCAGGCGCCTCATAGGTCTCTGGTAAGTCCGCTGCAATTTCTAAGCCCGCCGCGCGGAAACCGTCGATGATGCCCTCGATGTGCTCAAGCTGCTCTGTCGGCTTGAGAGCGGAAGGACCGGTGCTCCGCAGTGCCGTGACAATGCCGCGGACCTCTTCCAACGCAGAATCCGCGCCCTCACGAATAGTGGCAAGAGCATCCTGGGCAGCGTCACTATTTACACGCCCGGCAATGATCCCGGCATTCGCCTGAACCTTGATCAAAGTTAGGGAATGCGCGAGTACATCGTGCAATTCCCTAGCAATGAGCAGGCGCTCTTCTTCTTGGGCTTGGTGGAAACGCTCCTGGGCTAGCCGCTCGCGCTGGCGTGCCAGGTCGAAGTAGCGTGCGGCGATGAAGTAGGTGCTGCCCAAAACCGCCCAATGCACCACCACCATGGCCAAATAACGGAGGTCTAACTGGTAGTGCAGCAGGAATGACTCCGGATCTATGCGCCACATGAAGGGCGAGATGAAGGAGCCAAGAATCGTCAGCGCCAGCACCGTGCGGGGAATGGCACGGCGCGTGACATAGCGGGAGGTGGCATACACCGCCATGGGTGCAGTCAGGGCCCAAGGGGTAAGCCCTAGATTGGTGGGCAGCTGGCTCATCCAAGCCACGGCCCATGCCGCGAGCAGCACAATAAAGCCCGTGGCGCTGAGCACGGGACGGCTCCGCCAGATCCACATAAATGGCAGGAATAGCAACGATAGACCTGCCTGAATAATCTCAATTATGCTGGGATTCTTCGCAGCAGAAATCACATAAAACAGCGCAATGAGCACCGCCACCGCGGTGAGGATTTTATCTCCCAAACGCGCTCGCGCGGCGGTGTCAGTGCTCATAAAGGAAGATAATAATACAGCCCTGAGTGCTACTTCTTCTTATCCTTCTTCTTGCCCTTCTTGGACGTCTTCTTCGCTGTCTTTTGCTCGGACTTGCGCTCAAGCTTGGCGGCGACGTCCGGCACGTAGCGGAACTCTTCGCGGGCAGGGCGTTCATAGGTTTCGCCATCGGAATCTGGGCGCTGCGGGATCTCCGGCATCTCGCGCTCGAGCTTCTCGTACGGAATGGTGCTCAGAAGGTGCGAAATGACATTGATGCGCGAGCGCTTCTTGTCTTCTGATTCCACGGTGTACCACGGCGCGGTTGGGGTATCGGTGTGGATGAACATCGCATCCTTGGCACGGGAGTAGTCCTCCCAGCGGGTAATGGACTGCAGATCCATAGGGGAGAGCTTCCAACGGCGCAGCGGATCGTTGCGGCGGGATTCAAAGCGCTTAATCTGCTCTTCATCAGAAACAGAGAACCAGTACTTGCGCAGCATGATGCCGTCTTCGACCAACATCTGCTCAAAGGTGGGTGCTTGGTGCAGGAAGCGGACGTATTCCTGATCGGTACAAAAGCCCATGACGCGCTCGACACCGGCGCGGTTGTACCAGGAGCGGTCAAAGATGACGATTTCGCCCTTGGTGGGCAGCTTTTCCACGTAGCGCTGGAAGTACCACTGGCCCTGTTCGCGAGAGTTCGGTGCGGGCAGTGCCTCGATGCGGCAGGTGCGCGGGTTGAGGTACTGGGTGATGCGCTTGATCGCGGAGCCCTTGCCGGCGGCGTCGCGGCCCTCCATGATGATGACTACGCGGGCGCCGGTTTCAACGACCCATTGCTGCATGTCCACGAGCTCCGCCTGGAGGCGTTCGAGCTCCTTTTCGTAGGCCTTCTTGTTGAGTTTCTTAGGGGCTTTACTGCTTTTTGTGCTCATTAGTCCAGCTTAACCGGCACTAGCGGCTGGGATGAAAACGGGACCGCCCACTTTGGAGTGAGAACCTGGGCACAGCCTAGGAGCAGGTACAGCTGGGGCCGCAGCCGGGCTCGCCATAGCGGGTGGTATTGGAAATATGCCCCAAGCCTTCGATGGCGATGGTGACGTTTTGGCCGTCCTCGATAAATTGCTGCGGGGTGCGGGCAAAACCCACGCCCTCCGGTGTGCCGGTAATGATGACGTCGCCCGGATTGAGTGGATAGAGCTGTGAGCAGAACTCAATGAGCTCAGCTACGGAAAAGATGAGGTCATCGGTATTATCGCGCTGCCTTTCCTCACCGTCTACGGTAGTGGTGAGGACAGCTCCGGACCCCGGTGACCACTCATCCGCGGTGGTAAGCCAAGGACCGAAGCCGGCGGTGCGATAAAAGGATTTACCGGCATGGAACTGGCTAGTTTGGCGCTGGAAGTCACGCAGCGTGTAGTCATTCATGATGGCGTAGCCGGCCACATAATCTAGGGCCTCGTCGCGGCTGACACGGTGGGCGCGCTCGCCGATGATGACCGCCAATTCTCCCTCATAATCCAGCTTCTGTGTGCCATATTCGGGAATGAAGACATCATCATAAGGGCCGGTGAGGGCGTCGGCGAACTTGATGAACAAGGTGGGATGTTCGGGGAAATCGCGTCCCATTTCGCGGATGTGCTTGGCGTAATTGAGCCCCACGCAGATGACCTTCCCGGGAGTTGGTACGACGGCTTCCAAATCAGCGTGGTCAAAGACCACGGGCTCGCCGGAAAGCTGGGCGGCCTTGCGCCAATCCTCGCTGCGCAGCAGCTGGCCCACGTCCTCATAATCCAACTCAACACCCACGTTATCGCCGTCGATTCGGATAGCGGAAGTGCCAAAGCCAGTGCGTAGGGTAGCCAATTTCATGGCGACTATCCTACGCGCAAGATTTCCTCGACCGCGTCGGCGCAAAGGATGGGGATTTCTGCCTTTTCTTGCTTTGCCCAAGGCTTGAGCACAAACGACGCCGGATCCATGCGCCCCGGTGGGCGCCCGATTCCTACCGAAAGGCGCTGATAGTCTTTGGTGCCCAGGGACTTTGTGGTTGAACGCAACCCATTGTGGCCATGGTCGCCGCCGCCTGTGCGGAGCTTTATAGTGCCGAAATCGAGTTCTAGCTCATCGTGAACAACGATGATGTCGGCGGCGGAGAGATGAAAGTATTGGGCCAAAGCTTTGATCGGCCCGCCGGAAAGGTTCATAAAGGACCGTGGCTTTGCGCAGATAATCTTGCGGCCGCCAGCCATACCCTCGGCGATTTCGGTGTTGGTCTTTTTGTGTACCGAAAAGCTGCTCATGAGCTCTCCTGCGAGTTCATCTGCCACATCGAAGCCGATATTGTGCCGAGTGCCTGCGTACTTGGGGCCGGGGTTGCCAAGGCCTACAACGAGAAGTGGAGTCACGCGCTCAATTGTCTCATAGACAGAGAGAAAAACGGCAAGGCCGCCGCGAGAAGTGATTCTCACGGCGGCCTTTGCGTGTAAAGGGGAGGGGATTACTCCTCGGAGTCGGAGGACTCTTCGCCCTCGTCGACGGACTCGGCACCAGCGTCAGCGCCGCCTTCCTCAGCAGCCTCGGCTGCTTCCTCGAGCTCCTCATCAACCTCAGGCAGGGAGATGGAGACGATAACGGTGTCTTCCTCTGCCACCAGGGTGGTGTCTTCCGGCATGGTGACGTCGCCAGCGGTGATAACTGCGCCGTCCTCGAGGCCTTCGATGGAAACCTCGATCTCTTCCGGAATGTTCAGTACGTCTGCCTCAACCAGCAGTACGTCAGCATCCTGGATGTGCATGGTGCCTGGGGCCGCCTCGCCGGTCAGGGTAACCGGAACCTCAACCTCAACCTTCTCGCCGCGCTTAATAGCCAGCAGGTCAACGTGGTCGATGTCGAAGGTCAGAACGTTCTGGTCAACGTGCTTAACCATGGTCAGGTACTGCTCGCCGTCGATCTCCAGCTCCAGAACGGCGTTGACGCCGTTGTTGCGGACGAGGGACTGGATGTCCAGCAGCGGAACTGCGAAGTGGACCGGCTCCTGGTGGGAACCGTAGATGACGCCTGGAACCTTCCACTCGCGGCGCAGGCGGCGTGCGACACCCTTGCCGAATTCGGTACGTGCTTCAGCCTTGATTACTGGGCGCTGTGCCATGCTTCATTCTCCTTAGTTAAAGTAGTGCGGCGCGGCCAACGCGATAAAAACGACGAAAGCCTGCCGATGGACGTCTTGGACGAGTCATCGCAGGCGTATATAAAAGCAACATGCTCTAACTTCAATCGCGTCGATAACGGCTTCCTCATCCTGAGGTCGCCCTCGCCGAGACTGAGTTAGATTAGCACGCGCACCAGAAGCAAATCAAAAGCCGCCGAGGTAAGTCTCGGCGGCCCTGCGCTTAGGCGCGATCGAAGAGGGTGGTTACGGAACCATTCTCAAAAATTTCGTGGATGGTCTGTGCCAACAGCGGAGCGATGGACAGCACCGTGAGGTTGGACCAGCCCTCGGTGGACTGCGGGAGGGTATCGGTGGTGATAACTTCCTCCGCGCCGCACTCGGAGAGGCGCTCGCGGGCTGGATCAGAGAAGACGCCGTGGGTGCAGGCAATGATGACCTTCTTCGCACCGGCGTCCTTCAGAACGCGCACGGCGCCGGCGATGGTGCCACCGGTGTCAATCATGTCGTCGAGAAGCACGCAGTCCTTGCCGTCAACATCGCCTACCACGCGGTTGGACACCGTCTTATTGGCCTCGGTATTGGAGCGGGTCTTGTGTACGAAGGCCAGTGGGGCATCGCCCAAGTCGTGGGCCCACTTTTCCGCAACCTTCACGCGGCCGGCGTCCGGGGAAACCACGGTGATGTTATCGGTGGCGTACTTGGACTTGATGTAATCGGTCAGGATGGGCTGAGCGTGCATGTGATCGACCGGGCCGTCGAAGAAGCCCTGGATCTGATCGGTGTGCAGGTCCACGGACACGATGCGGTCCGCACCAGCAGCCTGCAGAAGGTCTGCTACCAGGCGGGCAGAAATCGGCTCGCGGCCCAGGTGCTTCTTATCCTGGCGTGCATATGGGTAGAAGGGCAGGATGGCGGTGATGCGCTTAGCGGAGCCGCGCTTCAAAGCATCGATCATGATGAGCTGCTCTACCAGCCACTTATTGAGCGGCTGGGTATGAGACTGCATTACGAAGCAGTCGGCACCACGCACGGACTCTTCAAAGCGGATGAAGATTTCGCCGTTGGCGAAGTCGCGGGCGGTGGTAGGAACCAGATCGGTCTTGAGCTCCTTAGCCACAGCCTCTGCCAACTCTGGGTGTGCACGCCCAGAGAAGAGCTTCATGTTCTTGCTGCTACCAGTTACCTTGCCAGTCATGGGAGAATGTGCCCCTTACTTTTCGTTGTCCTGCGCACGGGCTGCGGCCTCAGCCGCGGGAGTACCCGGACGCTTCTTTTGAACCCAGCCCTCGATGTTGCGCTGTTTGCCACCGGAGACTGCGAGTGCTCCCGCAGGAACATCGTCTTTAATTACTGTACCCGCACCGGAGTATGCGCCATCACCGACATTGACCGGAGCGATAAACATTGTGTCAGAACCGGTGCGCACGTGGCTGCCGATGGTGGTGTGGTGCTTGTTCACGCCGTCGTAGTTTACAAAGACGGAGGAGGCGCCGATATTGGACTGCTCGCCCACGGTGGCATCGCCGATATAGGTCAGGTGCGGAACCTTGGAGCCGCGGCCAATCTGGGCGTTCTTTGCTTCTACGAAGCCGCCGAGCTTTCCGTCCTCGCCCACCACGGTCTTCGGGCGGATATAGGTAAACGGGCCGACCTTAGCGTTGGTACCAATGACGGAATCGCTGCCATGGGTGCGCACGACAGAAGCGCCCTCGCCCACCTGCATATTGGTCAAGGTGGTGTCGGGGCCGATCTCGGCGTTATCTGCGATGCTGGTAGCGCCCCACAGCTGCGTGCCTGGGTGAATAATGACATCGGAGCCCACGGTGACGTTGACACCAATCCAGGTGGTTTCCGGATCCACGATGGTGGCCCCTCCGCGCATCGCTTTTTCTACCATGCGGCGGTTGAGCTCACGGCCGGCAGAGGCGAGCTGCACGCGGTCATTGACGCCCGCGAGTTCGGCCGGATCCGCTGCTACGTGCGCGCCGACGCCGTGTCCTGCGGTGCGGGCAATCTCGAGCACATCAGTGATATACAGCTCGCCTTGGGCGTTATTGGAGTCGAGCTTCTGGAGGGCGTCGGCAAGCACGCGCCCATCAAAGGCAAAGACGCCGGAGTTGACTTCATCGACCTGGCGCTGCTCTTCGGTGGCATCTTTTTGCTCAACGATGGCAGACACGCTGCCGTCCTCAGCGCGAATGATGCGGCCGTAACCGGTCGGGTCATCGAGGCGCATCGAGAGCACGGTGACCGCGTTGCCCTGCTCGGTGTGGGTGGCGCGCAGGCCCTCGATGGTCTCTGGGGTCAGCAGAGGGACATCGCCGTTGGTGACAATGACGGTGCCCTCGAAGTCCGGAAGCGGCTCCAAGCCGCAGGCCACGGCATGACCGGTACCCAGCTGCTCCTCCTGCACCGCCTGCAGTACCTCGCAGTCCAGCTCCTGGGCGATGGCATCCACGGCGGGGGAGACCTGATCGCGCTGGTGGCCCACCACCGTCACGATGCGCTCCGGGTTGATCCCGGCCGCAGCATGCAGAGCGTGGCCGAGCAAAGTGCGCCCGCCAATCTCATGCAAGGTCTTCTGCTTGGTGGACTTCATGCGGGTGCCGGCGCCAGCCGCAAGGACGACGACAGCACACGAGGTTGTTGCTACCACGGGTTATTGAACTCCTGGGGTCGAGTCTGATTCTTATCCGGACTACATCCTATAGCCCGAGTGCGATTTATGTGTGAGAAACCTCTTTCAGGCCGCGGGCGCGCCACACACCGAGGAAACCAATGAGGGCAAGGAAGAGCAGCGCCGCCTCAGGTCCGGCCAGTGCCACCACGGAGGAGATGCCACCGACGATAAGCAAGATAATGCCCATCATCGTATTGGCCGCACCTACGTACTGGGTGCGCTTATCGCCGCCGGCCATATCCACCACGTAAGTCTTACGCGCCACGCGAATGGCCGTGTGCGCCAGGTTCACGGCGAAGAAGCCAATCGGCATGACCCAGGCATTGACCGCATCCGGTGCCCAGTGCGAGCTGGCGACCAAAAGCACCAGCACGACGGAGGCCACGGCCGCGCCCACGGCCATGGTGTTCTTAGAGGACTTATCCGAATACACACCGGAGATGCGCCCGCCCACCAGAGAGGCTAGGCCGGAAGCTAGCACGAATCCGTAGAGCCCAGAAAGGTTGCTGCTGAGCAGCACAATAAAAGAGGTCGATAGCGCCGAAACGAGCAGGAGCGCGCGGACGATGACGAAGTTACGAAATTGGCCGTCGCTGGTAAAAAGCTGCCAGGTATCTTGCCACCAGCGCTTATCGATGCCCCCTTCGGCTTCCTCTGGCACCGGCTCATCCACGTGCGAAAAGACCCACGCGGCAATGGCCCAGGTGGACGCACCAATGGCGAGGACCGTGCCCATCATGGGAATGCTGAGCTCGCCCAAAAAGTAGAGGATAATGCCGGTCAGCAAAGTAGCACCGCCACCGAGGGCTGCCGCGCTACCGGTCACCCGGCCGCGTGCGCCCTTAGAAATCGTGCGCGCCTGCACGTCCTTGCCCGCAATCGAGCACAGCGCGCGGAAGAGGGAAAGTGACGCCAAGGCCACCAGCACCACCACGCCCAATACAGCCCCGCGGGTAAAAAATGCCGCGAGCGCGATGACCGCGGCGGATACCGCTTGGCCCAAAGAGCCGATAATCCACAAGCGCTTGCGGGCCCTATAGGTAGTCACCCACGGAGTCAGCGCCGCCTGCGGCAACATCGAACCGGACTCGCGGATAGGGGTGAGTAGGCCGGTAAAGAACGCAGGCACTCCGGCCGCACTAAAGAGCGCGGGCAGCACCGTCTTGGCGGCAACAATCTGATCGCCCAAATTTTGCAGGCCGTTGGACCAGATGAAATACCGGGCATTGGATTTAGACATGAGAAATGCGATCTTTCAGAGAAACGAGTTGGTTAAATAAGAGCCATGCTGACACGCCGGAGAGTAAAACACGGCCGCAGTCACGCCGAAATTCTACCCGCGCGGCAGGAGGCCTAAGAATCATGCACGATGTCGATCCCCTCATCAATTCGCTGTACCAAGCCTTCGATCTTCTCGGCGTGGTTTTGAACGGCATCATTGGCGGCACCCTTGCCCGCCGCCGTGAATTCGACATCGTGGGCTTCGTGTTCCTCGCCCTCTTTTCTGGGCTGGCCGGTGGCATGATCCGTGACATGCTCATCGGGGATGGAGCAGCGGCAGCGATCTCGGACCCGTGGTACCTCGGCCTTGCTTGCTGTGGTGCGCTTATTGCGTTTCTTATCGATCTCAAGGGCAAGGAGTGGGAGCTTTTCCGCGAACACGGCGATGCCATCATTCTCGGCGTGTGGTCCACCACCGGCTGCGTTAAAGCGCTCACCCACGGCATGCCACTTATTCCCTGTGTCTTTCTGGGCGTGCTTACCGCGGTGGGCGGAGGAATGGTCCGCGATATTGCCTCCGGGGAAATCCCGTCCATCTTTGGCGGCAGCCCCCTGTATGCCGTGCCCTCTATCCTCACCGGCATCGTCATGGTTACCTTTGCCGATTATGGACAGTTTGCACTCGGCATGGTGGTTGCGCCGATCGTCGGCAGTGGCATGGCCATCGTGTCCTATTGGCGCGGCTGGGTTCTGCCCCGTGCCGGTGTAGCCCCTGTTAACTACACCGCTGCCCAAGTGGCGGCGATTGCGAAGAAAGCCGAGCTCAAAGGCTTTCGCCGCGGCAGGAAGAAAAACTAAAAAAGCTTCCCCACCAGGACTCGAACCTAGAATGACGGTACCAAAAACCGTAGTGTTGCCGATTACACCATGGGGAAACACAGCAAAAGCTGTAGGCATAGCGTACCTGACGGCCCCGGGTAAATCACAAATTGCGGGGCAAAGGATAGGGTAGAGGGCATGGCTCGACAAAGGATGACCGGCCGGGAACGCCGCGAACAACTCATTTCCATCGGACGCGCCGCATTCGCGGAACTGGGTTTTGAAGGAACCAGCGTCGAAGAGATCGCGGCACGCGCCGGGGTATCCAAACCTGTGGTCTATGAGCACTTCGGGGGCAAGGAAGGCCTCTACGCGGTGGTCGTGGACCGCGAGATGCTAGCACTGGAAAAGGTTATTACTGATTCCTTGGAGACCGGAAGCTGGCGCGAGCGCATCGAGCAGGCCGTCATGGCCATTTTGACCTATGTCGAGGAAGAAACTGATGGCTTTCTCATCCTGGTGCGCGATGCCAAGCCCGGCGACGAACGCAGCTTTTCCACGCTGTTGAATTCCGCGGTGGGCCAGGTTTCCTATATTTTGAGCGAAGCATTTGAGCACCGTGGCATCGACCCGGATTTGGCGGATATTTACGGCCAAGCGCTGGTGGGAATGGTATCGACCACTGCGCAATGGTGGCTGGATGAGCGCAACCCGGACAAGGAAGTCGTCGCCACGCATATTGTCAATCTATGCTGGAATGGTTTGTCCGGTATGGAAGTAAAGCCCAAGCTAGGAGGCAAATAGATGGCGACCCCAATGCTGGCCGGCCTGCTCAAGGTAGCGGCCTCGGATCCCAAGCTCAAGGGCATGATTTCTCATGTGGGCGAAGACCTCCACATCACAGGCTTGGATCAGTCCCGGCCGTGGGCCTTGGGCACCTTGGCTCATCATGCCCCAGTGCTCGTGGTAACCGCTACGAGCCGCGAGGCCGAGGACCTCACGGCGGAGCTTACGGCGATGCTGGGGCAGAAGGTGGCCATGTTCCCCGCCTGGGAGACCTTGCCGCACGAGCGACTGAGCCCCGGCGTAGACATCATCGGCCGCCGCGCTGAAGTTCTGCACAATCTCGATAGCCTGCAGGTCATCGTCACCGCCGCCCGCGGCCTGTCCCAGCCCATCCTCCAGGAGGTGGAGGGCCGCGCTCCCGTCCACCTCGAAGAAGATCAAGAATATGACTTCGATGAGGTAGTCCGCGAGCTCGAGTTCCGCGCCTATAAGCACGTAGACATGGTGGCTAAGCGCGGCGAGTACGCTACGCGCGGCGGCATCATCGATATTTTCCCCACCACGCTGGATTATCCGGTCCGCGTGGAGTTTTGGGGCGATGAGATTACCGATATCCGCCAATTTTCCGTAGCTGACCAGCGCACCATCCCTGAAATCGAGGTGGGCCGCGTAGACATTTTCCCGGCCCGCGAGCTGCCTATTACGGACGCCATTGCCAAGCGTGCGGCCGATCTCGCCGTCAATCACCCCGGCAATCCCGCCTTGGTGGAGCTGCTGACCAAGGTAAGCGAGCACATCCCGGCCGAAGGTATGGAGGCGCTCCTGCCCGCGCTTTCCGACGCCCCCATGATCACCCTCCCCGAATTCCTGCGCCCCACCACCCACGTGGTGATGGTCGGCCCGGAAAAGATTCGCCGCCGCGTGGCGGATCTAGAAAAGACCGATGCGGAATTCCTCGCTGCCGGTTGGGAAGCCGCGGCCATGGGTGCCGATGGCCCGCTGGCAACCGAAGGGCTCGATACCGAGGCATCCAGCTACCGCTCCTATGAATCCCTCGAGGTCTCCATAAGCGAGGCCGGCCTGCCCCTGTGGACTTTCTCCCCACCGGGAATGCTCGCCGCCCCGGAAGAGGAGACCCTCCCGCTCGAATTCGAACCAGGGCCCACCCCGCGCGGCAATATCGAAGAAATCGATGCCATGATGGCCCAACTCCTCGCGCACACCAACGCCGGCGGCCGGGCAGCCTTCATCGCGCCGGCGCAAGGTGCCATCAAGCGTATGGTGGATCGCTTTGCAGAAAAGGGCATCCGCACCAAGGTGGCTACCCCTGGCTGGGAACCCACCGCCGGTGAAGTCACCCTCTACCAAGCACTAAGCCACGCCGGCCTGGTATTTCCCAAGGTGAAAAAGCCCAAGGACGCTGAGCCCCTCCCACTGGTCGTTGTCACCGAGACGGATCTGACCGGTAACCGCGTAGGCGATATCGCCGAAGCAAAGCGCCGACCCGCCAAACGCCGCAATAAGGTTGACCCGCTGGCCCTCAAGCAGGGCGATTTTGTGGTGCACGAGACCCACGGCATCGGCAAGTTCCTCAAGATGGCCGAGCGCACCATCCAGTCCGGCGATGAAACCAGCCGCCGCGAATACATCGTGCTCGAGTACGCGCCCTCCAAGCGTGGTCAACCCGCCGATCAGCTCTGGGTTCCCATGGACTCGCTGGATCTGCTCAGCAAGTACACCGGTGGCGAATCGCCTCACCTGTCCAAGATGGGCGGTTCCGACTGGAAGAACACCAAGAAGAAGGCGCGCGCGGCCGTGCGCGAAATCGCCGGCGAGCTGGTTGAGCTCTACGCCAAGCGCCAGGCCGCGCCGGGGCACCAATTCTCCCCGGATAATCCGTGGCAGGCGGAGATGGAGGATAATTTCCCCTTCGTCGAAACCGAAGACCAGATGCTGGCTATCGACGCCGTCAAGCACGATATGGAGTCCACAGTGCCGATGGACCGCGTCGTCGTCGGCGATGTGGGTTACGGCAAGACCGAGGTGGCCATCCGGGCCGCCTTCAAGGCCGTGCAGGATGGCATGCAGGTGGCCGTCCTCGTGCCCACCACGCTGCTGGCGCAGCAGCATTTTGATACCTTCAGCGAGCGCATGACCGGCTTCCCCGTCAAGATTGAGGTGCTTTCGCGCTTTACCTCAAAGAAGGAAGCGAAGGACATCTTCAAGGGCCTGGCCGATGGCAGCGTCGATATCGTCGTCGGCACGCACCGCCTCCTCCAGACTGGCGTGCACTGGAAGAACCTCGGCCTCATCGTCGTGGACGAGGAGCAGCGCTTTGGCGTGGAGCATAAGGAACACATTAAGGCGCTCAAGGCCAGCGTGGATGTGCTCACCATGTCCGCGACACCTATCCCGCGCACCTTGGAGATGTCTATGGCTGGCATCCGCGAGATGTCCACCATCCTGACCCCGCCGGAAGACCGCCACCCGGTGCTGACCTACGTCGGCGCTTATGAGGATAAGCAGGTAGCCGCGGCCATCCGCCGCGAGCTGCTGCGCGATGGTCAGACCTTTTTCATCCACAACAAAGTCTCTGATATCGAAAAGAAGGCCCGCGAGCTGCGTGACCTGGTACCGGAGGCCCGCGTCGTCGTCGCGCATGGCCAGATGAACGAGGAGGTGCTCGAGCAGACCGTCCAGGGTTTCTGGGATCGCGAGTATGACGTTTTGGTATGTACCACCATCGTGGAAACCGGCCTGGATATCGCTAATGCGAATACCCTCATTGTGGAAAACGCCCACCATATGGGCTTGTCTCAGCTGCATCAGCTGCGCGGGCGCGTGGGCCGCTCCCGCGAGCGCGGCTATGCCTACTTCCTGTACCCCAAGGGGGCCACGCTCACGGAAACTTCCTATGACCGCCTGGCAACTATCGCGCAAAACAATGACCTTGGTGCCGGCATGGCCGTAGCCATGAAGGACTTGGAGATGCGCGGTGCCGGCAACGTCCTTGGCGCCCAACAGTCCGGCCACATTGCCGGTGTGGGCTTCGATCTTTACGTGCGCCTCGTTGGCGAGGCGGTCGAGACCTTCAAATCGCTCGCCCGCGGCGAGGCCCCCACCGTTACTGATGAGGGCCCGAAGGAAATCCGCATCGATCTCCCCGTGGATGCGCATATTCCGGAAGGATATATCGACTCCGAGCGCCTGCGCCTAGAGGTCTATCGCAAGCTTGCGGCCTCGCAGAATGACGATGATCTCAAGGCCGTCATCGAGGAAATGAAAGACCGCTTCGGCCCGCTGCCGCAGGAGGTCCTGCGCCTGCTTTCCGTTGCTCGCCTGCGCCACCAGGCGCGCCGCGCCGGCATCTCCGATATCACCGTGCAGGGCACCCGCGTCAAGTTCCACCCCGTGGAGCTGCCGGATTCCAAGCAGGTGCGTCTCAAGCGCCTATATCCGGGCTCCAGCTTCCGTGCGGCGGCGAAGGCAATCAACGTGCCGTTCCCCAAAGCTGGGCGCAATGTCACCTCGCCGAAGCTGCGCGATACCGAGCTCATTCAGTGGGCGGCGGACTTCCTAAGCGCGCTTTTCGACGTCGACCCCATCAACGTCAGCGGCGCCCAGCCCACCTCGAACGTGGTCAGCGTAGGGGAGTAGCTAGAGGGTGAGCCAGCCGGTGCTCAAGCCCCAAATGGCGGTGGCGGCACCGGCAAAGACAATGGCCACCACGCACCACTCGAAGGTGTTGAAGATGCGTTCCTTCTTCCACAACCGGGTGCCGACATACGGAATAAGTCCCGGTACCACGGCCAATGCGCCGAGTAGGACGTAGACGAGGTCGGCCGCATAAATTAGCCACAGCGAATAGATAAACGCGAGCAAAGCGATGGCTAGGTGCTTGCGGTTTTCCTTGCGGCTTACCTCTGGCCCTGAAAGGTCAAATTTGATACCCGCCTGCGGGTGAGACAGCCCCTTGCCCCGCAGCGCCAAGAGCAGCAGGTACAGGGAAGAGAAGATATAGGGTAGCAAGTACATGATGGTGGCCAGCTGCACCATGGCATTATAAGACGCCTCGTTGAGGTAGAAGACGATGATGAATAGCTGGATGGCCATCGTGGAAATCAGCTGCGCTACCCACGGCGCACCCGCCACGTTAATGGTGCCAATGCGGCGGGGAATGAGGCCGTCGATGGCCATCATTACGATGGGCTCGGCGCACAACATCTGCCAAGAGACGTAGGCACCCAAAACCGACAAGCACAGTCCAATAGACACCAGCGCGCCGCCCCAGGGGCCGATGACCTCGGTGAGTACGGAGGCCATGGAATTATCCGGCAGTGCGGCCAGTTCTTCCTTGGTCATCACGCCAAAACTCAGGGTAGACACGGAAACCAGCAGCGCCAGCACGGAGAAGAAGCCGATGACGGTCGCGCGGCCGACGTCGGTGCGCTTAGAAGCCTGCTTGGAATAAACGGATGCGCCCTCCACACCAATGAAGACCCACACGGTAAAGAGCATGATCCCCTGGACCTGCTCAAAGACGCTGGCCTCTGAAGCGCGTCCCCAGAAATCCAAGGTGAATTTATCCCAGCTGAATCCGAGGAAAGCAATGAGCACCACAAAGGCCAGGATGGGCACAATCTTGGCAATTGTGGTGATGAGGTTCATGAACGCGGCCTGCTTGATGCCGCGGGCAAGCACCGCAAAAATGCCCCAGGAAAGGAGGGAGACGGCGATGGCGGAGGTCCAGTAATGGTCGGCGTCGAAAAGCGGCAGGTAATGGCCCAAGGTATTGAAAAAGAGGGTGGCATAGCCCACCTGTGCCATAACGGAGCCCAGCCAGTAGCCCCAGCCGGAGGTAAAACCAATAAAATCGCCGAGGCCGGCACGCACGTAGGAATAAACGCCAGAATCAAGGTGCGGCTTGCGGCGGGCCAGAATCTGAAAAACAAACGCCACAGACAGCATGCCGATGCCCGCTACCAGCCAGCCAATGAGCATCGCGCCTGGGCCGGCAACGGAGGCAATGTTTTGGGGCAGCGAGAAAATACCCGCGCCCACGGTGGAACCGATAATCAGCGCGACGAGGGTCCACAACGTCACGGAGTGGGATCTATTCTGGCTGGAGGTCATTGGCCTAAAATACCTTGAATAGCCCCATAATGGGAACTCGGGCTAGACTTTGTGCACATGACTGTGCTGTTGCTCGATGAACGCTGGCCCACCATGATCCCCATGCAGGCATACGGGAAGCTGCGTGGCCCCGTCCACTTCACGGGTGAGGTACCCGTGTCCGTACGGTGGAATTTTTCCGATCTGCTGGTAGGCGAGGACGCCACCGGCACCTTGGTAAGCACCGACGAACACGATCCGGAAACTCGCGCCCGCCTCGCTAGCGGCGAGTCCGTCATTCGCGCCGAATCCCTTGCGGATCCCATCATGCAGGCGCGCCAGACCATGGCCACGGCGCGGCGCATTGGGGAGTGGGAGCGCGAGCAAACCCATACCTCACTCTTGCCTTATCTTGAGGAGGAATCCGCCGAATTCGCCGCGGCCGTGCGCAATCGCGAACCGGAAAGCGAGATGCTCAAGGAATTGGGGGATGTCTTCCTCCAGGTGCTCTTCCATGCGGAAATCTCCACCTTTTCGCTTGACGACGTCGCCCAGAGCTTCCTCACCAAAATGCGCGCCCGCGCCCCATACCTATTTGATGGCACCACGGAGATTGTCGACGTTGACACGCAAGAGAGGCTGTGGCGCGAAGGCAAGGGAATGTAGGATGGCTTCTCATGAAGAGGCTCCTGCAGATATTCGGGGGCTGCGGGGTGGCCGTAGCCGTGATCATCGCGTTGGTGGCATGGCTGTTGACGGGGCACGGCACTTCCCAGGAGCCCGTACCGGAGAACATTCCGCCCGTTGAAGGCAAAGAGGTCGCGCATATTGACGTCAACGCCCCCGGCCGCACCGCGGATAAGCTTACCTACTGGGCCTCTGACCTAGCTGAGCAGACGGGCATCCCGCCGGCCGCCCTGCGCGCTTATGGCAACGCCGAACTCATCGCTCAGCAAAAATGGCCGAATTGTCATCTGCGCTGGAATACCCTTGCCGGGCTGGGCTACGTGGAGACCCGCCATGGCACCTACAACGGCAATTGGTTTAAGCCCTCCAAGCTTGACGACGCCGGCTACCCCCAACCACCCATCAACGGCATCGCCCTCGATGGCCTGAACAATACGGCGCACACCCCAGATACCGATAATGGCGACATCGATGGGGATTCCGAATATGACCGCGCCGTCGGCCCGATGCAATTTATCCCGACCACGTGGGAGTCGGTGGGCGCTGATGCCAACGGCGATGGGAAGGCGGACCCCAACCAAATCGACGACGCCGCAGTTGGCGCCGCCGGACTTTTATGTTTTGGTGATAGAGATCTCTCTAACCCAGAACAGTGGGAGGAAGCAGTCCTAAATTACAATCAGTCCAGCGAGTATTTGCATAAAGTTGCACACGCCGCCAATGCTTACTCGGTTCCGCAAAGTGCTAAGTAGCGTCACACAGTAAAGTTTTCTGCAACAATTGACAACGTAGCTGGGCCGGCTGGTCCAGAGCGAACTTTTTTATGAGGAGTGAAAAACAGCATGGCTGATATCATCCACACTTTCGCCCGCGAAATTCTTGATTCCCGTGGCAACCCAACCATTGAGGCCGAGGTCTTCCTTGATGACGGCGCCCGCGGTGTTGCCGGCGTTCCTTCCGGTGCTTCTACCGGTGTGCACGAGGCTCACGAGCTGCGCGACGGCGGCGAGCGCTACCAGGGTAAGGGTGTTCTGAAGGCTGTTGAGAACATCAACGAGAAGATTGCCGATGAGATCGCCGGCTTCGAAGCCGACGACCAGCGCCTCATTGACCAGGCACTGATTAAGCTGGACGGTACCGATAACAAGTCCGAGCTCGGCGCAAACGCCATCCTGGGCGTTTCCATCGCCGCAGCCAAGGCCGCTGCAGAGTCCGCTGCACTGCCGCTGTACCGCTACATCGGCGGCCCAAACGCTCACGTGCTGCCAGTGCCAATGATGAACATCCTCAACGGCGGCGCACACGCTGACTCCGGCGTTGACGTTCAGGAATTCATGATCGCTCCGATTGGTGCGGAGTCCTTCGCCGAGGCTCTGCGCATGGGCGCCGAGGTCTACCACGCACTGAAGGCAGTGCTGAAGGACAAGGGTCTGTCCACTGGCCTAGGCGACGAGGGCGGCTTCGCTCCGTCCGTTGACTCCACCAAGGCTGCTCTCGACGTTATCGTGGACGCCATCAAGAAGGCCGGCTTCGAGCCAGGCAAGGACGTAGCCCTGGCACTTGACGTTGCTTCCTCCGAGTTCTTCAAGGACGGCAAGTACCACTTCGAGGGTGGCGAGCACACCGCTGAAGAAATGTCCAAGGTCTACGAGGACCTCATCGACCAGTACCCGATCGTCTCCATCGAGGATCCGCTGCAGGAAGATGACTGGGATGGCTACACCGCCCTGACCGCCGCAATTGGCGAGAAGGTACAGATCGTCGGCGATGACTTCTTCGTCACCAACCCTGCCCGCCTGCAGGAGGGTATTGAGAAGAAGGCTGCTAACGCCCTGCTGGTTAAGGTCAACCAGATTGGTACCCTGACCGAGACCTTCGACGCTGTCGAGCTGGCTCACCGAAATGGTTACCGCACCATGATGTCCCACCGCTCCGGTGAGACCGAGGACACCACCATCGCAGACTTGGCTGTTGCTCTGAACTGTGGCCAGATCAAGACCGGTGCACCGGCTCGTTCCGAGCGCGTAGCTAAGTACAACCAGCTGCTGCGTATTGAGCAGGAGCTTGGCGACGGCGCAGTTTACGCCGGCCGCTCCGCATTCCCGCGCTTTAAGGCTTAATCGCCTCCTTTCGTAGCGCCCTCGCATTGCCGCGGGGGCGCTTTCGCATGTCTAGGTATTGTTGCCAGGTTTGCTTCCAATTCATGGTCCGCGGTGCTAAAGGCCCTTGGGCACGGTCAATTTCGAAGGTGCCGTCCGAAAAGAGCCAGGCAACGTCCCCAGTGATGGGATCCATTATGTAGCGTGCCCTACCATCGGTCTTTACGTTGTGGTGGTGTTGACAGAGAGTGACAAGATTATCGACGCTCGTCGGTCCGCCGTCGGCATACTCCACTCGATGATCAAGCTGGCAGTAATGCGCCGGCATGGAGCACCCCGGCCAACGGCACGTGGCATCGCGACCGTGAACCCATGTCCTGATTTGTTCGGTGGGAACGTAGGAGGATGTTTCTTCTGGGCACAGCTCGCGAGTCATCGAGTAATTGCTTAAATGTTCTGTAAGAACGCACCATCCCGCCGAAGGTATGTATACGCGAGAAGCATCGTCACCCGCTGCGTAGGTATTGATTACTACTTTTGTCTGGGTGCGATTAAAGATCCGCGTCTCCAAAGCCTCTGACTTAGTGATGTTCTTCTTTCGCGCTGCTTTATCGATGTGCCGTGAAATAGCACTGGCGGTTGCTTTATCCGTCTTCAGAGTGATGGTGGCTTGGCCTTTGGAATAAGAAATGGAAACGGAGCGCTCGATTTCCTTCTCAATATCTGGTTTGAGAATGCCGTCGATGTAGTCGCGCAAGAATCTACGGATTTCAGATTCCGTGGGCACATGCTGAGCAGGTTCCTTCGGGGTGAGGAAGTCTGCAAGGGCGGCATCGACTAGTTGGATGCCCTCGGCGTCGTCGCCAAGCGGGGCAAGCTCGGCATCAATAACGTGCAGCCGCGGGAGGTCAAGAATCCAATGTTCGGTCTGTACCGCCGTGGTTAACGGCAATTCTCGCATGCGCAGGTGAGAGCGCAGCGCGGATAAGACGCGCCAGTAGCTCAAGCCCACCCGCTTAGCTAAAGCGGAGGTAGTGCATTCGACATCGTCTTCTAATCGCGGAAGCACGGATTGGTATAGCTGCCAGGATTGAATGCGTTGGAGCATGCCCAAAACGCAAACCGTATCGTCGAGGTTATTGGTAGAAAAATAAGCTTTCTTTGGTGGTGCGTCGCTGGCTGTCACGGTAAATTCCCCCTCTGGAATAAATCGCACACCCAATCGAATTTCTGCCCCTAGTATAAGCCGCCTTTCCGGCGTGCGCAAGGGGTAAAACGAAAGAGTGTGCGAAACTCTGGGGGTTAGTAACTGAAAACGTTGTCAGCTACTGCTTCGAGTTCCTTATCGTCATATTTGTCACCGCAGGTGGCTAGGGAACCCACGCCAGCCATGTACATGGTAAAAAGCTTGTCTAGGACGGGAGAAGCCGCTGATATTTCAAGCTTTTCGTAGACGGGAGCGTATTTCCTATCGAACTCCTCAAGGCTAGGGACGAGTTCTTCAAACGCGCTGTCGCCATGGGTTAGCAAATACTTGGCGTCGTCCAGGATTTGCTCATTCTCGCAGGCAATAGATCCAGCCTTCTTCAGTGTCGTGGCGTTGACCTCGTAGCTTGTAGGGCCGTCGGCCTCTTCGGAAGCTCCAGCGCCGAACAGGTCTAGGTAAAAGTCCGGGATCGTGCCGTGTTCCTTTATGTGGTAAATGAAACCGCTTTTGGTATTGAGGTCGTGCTTTCTGCTTGTGGTGGTGGGGGTTTCGCTGCTGGTAGAGCTTTCGCTAGTGGGGGATTCCGCTTCGGTGGCTGCTTCTTCTTTGTGGTCGGTCGAGCTGCACCCGGTAAGTAGGGTGCCTACGGCGGCTAGGAGGAGGAGACGCTTGAGGGGCATAGCTATTCCTTAAGTAGGGAATCCGGTTCGAGGTTTTAGCTGGAATGGATGGCCTCAGCGACCTCTTCCAGTTCCTCATCGCTGAATTCATCGCCGCAAGCCATCACGGCACCGAGTGAGGTCATCGCTGCAGCCATGATCTTGTCATTGTCTGGTGCGTCATCGGGGATGTTCAGTGCCTCAAAAACATCACTGTATTTATCATCAGAGCCGCTGACTGATGACATAACAGCTTCCCCAAATTTGTCGGTGTTTCCTCGGAAATATTCCTTTGAAATGTCGAGCAACTCGTCATTCTTGCAGGTAGCTTCGCCGGCCTTCTTGACGGAATCCGCGTTGGTTTCAAAGGTCTCGGGCTGATCGTCGCCCTCGAGCTGGTCAGCATCGTGGTTGATGTAATCATCCGGCAGGGTTTTGTACTCCTTGAGATAGTCGGCCATGCCGTCTTTGGTGTTCAGGTCGTAGCCGTCTCCGTAGACGGGGTATTCGCCGTCTTGGGCGGAAGGGCTGCAGCTGGCAAGGAATAGGGTTGCGGTGAGAACGGGGAGGAGGCGCTTGAGGGACATGAAACTTCCTTCCTGGGAGGGAGAATTTCTTTTAGTGTATCCAAATTGCGCGTGCCACGTCCCTGTTACAGGAGTGACGGCGCTAGGATTAGAGGCCTATGGCACGCGAAAAGAAGAGGCAGCGAAACCGGAGCCGCACTAAGGTTCCGGTGGCCTCGCGTGCTGCGGATATCCGCAAAGCTCAGCGTGCACAGCTGAAGCAGAAACAGAAGCCGGACCGGATGAGTATTGCCGGAGTAGGCGTAATCGTAGCTATCGTGCTCGTGGTTTTGTTTGCTATCGCCATTCCGCTGCGCAATTACTACCACGGCCGGTCCGAAATTGCCCGCCTCAATGAGTCAATCGCTGCCAAGCAGGATGAGAAAGCTGCTTTGCTGGAGAAGATTGATAGATATAAATCCGATGAGTACATCAAGCAGGAGGCGCGGCGCCGATTCGGGGTCGTCGATGAGGGCGAGACCGCCTACCGCATCATTGACCCGCAGATTAAGCCGGATGACCAGCTCACCACAGATGGTCAGAAGGAAGAAGATTCCCGCGAATGGTACGAAGTTTTGTGGGATTCCGTAGCCGAGCCGCCTGAGGAAGAAGCTCCGTCCGAGCAGGTAAATCATCTTCCGATTGAGCCGGCGCCGGAAGAGAATCCAGATGTGCGATAATTGTCCGCATGACCGTCACTGATGCAGATATCGCTGTAGTAACTGAGCAATTGGGCCGCACCCCGCGCGGGGTCCTGGAGGTTTCTTATCGCACGCCGGATGGGCAGCCCGCGGTAATTAAGACGGCGCCCAAGCTTGCCGACGGCACCCCATTCCCCACCCTCTACTACCTCACCGACCCACGGCTTACTGCCGAAGCCTCACGCTTGGAGGTTGCCCACGTTATGAAGTGGATGGAAGCCCGCTTGGGTGAGGACGAGGATTTGGCTGCCGACTATCAGCGCGCCCACGAATACTTCCTGGCCAAGCGCAATGACATCGAAGACCTTGGCACCGATTTCTCCGGTGGCGGGATGCCCGATCGGGTGAAGTGTCTGCATGTGCTCATCGCGTACTCGCTTGCTGAGGGCCCACAGCATTTCCGGTTGGGAACTGAAGCGGTGGCCATGGCCGCTGACCACGGCAAGCTACGAGGCGCTGCCATCCCGCAGGACTGGCCCAGCGTCGAGGATCTGGGGATTGACCTGGCCCAGTTCGATTTCTCTAACGCGGAATAGGAGGGCTGCTATGACTCGCGTTGCTGCGATTGATTGCGGTACGAATTCGATTCGCTTGCTCATCTCTGAGATTCAGGATGACGGCAAGGTCCGCGATATTACCCGCACCATGGAAATCATCCGCCTGGGAGAGGGAGTCGATGCCACTGGCGAAATTGCCCCTGCGGCCCTAGACCGCGCCCGCGTGGCCTTGGAAGGCTACGTACGCCAGATGAAGTTTGAGAAGGTCACCCGCGTGCGGATGGTCGCTACCTCCGCTACTCGCGATGCCAAGAATCAACAGGAATTCTTCGACATGACCGCTGAGTTGCTAGGCCAAATTCAGCCTGGCGCACAGGCTGAGGTCGTCTCGGGTGAGGAAGAGGCTCTGCTGTCCTTTAATGGCGCCGTGGCCGATGTGGAGCCAGACCGCGGGCCATTCTGCGTCATCGACCTGGGTGGCGGTTCGACCGAGTTCGTCGTAGGCACGGCCGATGGCGATATCTTGGGCACCCACTCTGCCCGCATGGGGTGCGTCAGGCTAACCGAACGCATTATGCGTACAGATCCGCCTACCGAGTCGGAGATTGAAATCGCTTCCGAGTACGTCGGCGAGCGCACGGCGGAAGTTGAGAAGATAGTACCTATTTCTAAGGCCCGTACCATCGTCGGCTGCGCAGGCACGTTCACCACTCTTTCTGCCTTGGCTCAGGGCCTTGAGCGCTACGACGCCGATGCCATTCACGGGTCTGAGCTCCGTTTCGATGCCCTGCGCGTACTTTTGCAGCAGCTTATTAACCTGCCTTCCGACGTCCGCGCTCTCAACCCCGTCATTCACCCCGGCCGTGCCGACGTCATTGGCGGTGGGGCGGTAGCCGTCGAAGGCATCATGCAGCTTATCGAGCGCAATTGCGATGCGCGCAGCTTTTTCATCAGTGAAAAGGACATTCTCGACGGCATTATCGCTGGTCTGACTGCTGAGGGTACCCCTCGTTAACTCCCGTAGGGTGGGGTGGCCTAAAATATTCCTTGCCCTTGCCCCCATAGCCCAATCGGCAGAGGCAGTCGACTTAAAATCGATTCAGTGTGGGTTCGAGTCCCACTGGGGGCACCATGTGAAGTCTCGAGACATCGTTCTGGAAGGTGTCTCGAGACTTTTCTCGTCAACAGGTCTCCACAGACTTTATGCGGAAGTTACCCACAAAACTTCTAGCTAAATGGAAAGATTGTGGAACTTTATGGGGTGGTGTCTCGTTGAATGGGGTGAGATAGCTAATTTGCACCTCTCTTAGAAAGGACAACCGTGCGTTCAAGCAATCCGGTAATGAGTTCTCTGACCGAAAATAGTAGCCGCCAAAATTCTGGTTACGCGGACGTATCTACCCGTCCCATGACTGTGGATGACGTAGTGACCAAGACGGGCATTACCCTCGGCGTTATCATCGTCGCCGCAGCCATCAACTTCGCCCTGGGAATGCTAGTTAGCCCAGGTATCGCCATGGCTTTGACTCTGGTCGGTGGTATCGGTGGCTTCATTACCGTGCTCGTTGCCTCTTTTGGCAAGAAGTGGGGGTCTGCTGCAGTCACCCTGATTTATGCCGTATTTGAAGGCCTATTTGTCGGTGGCTTCTCCTTGATGTTCGCCAACGTCAACTTCCAGGGCGAGGGCGGCATGGCCATCATTGGCCAAGCGATTGTCGGCACGATTGGTGTATTCATTGGCATGCTGATTGTGTACAAGACTGGCGCAGTGAAGGTGACTCCGAAGTTCACCAAGATCCTTTTCGGCTTGATTGCTGGCGTTGCTGTCATGGCTCTTGTTAACTTCTTGGGCGCGATCTTCTTTGACTTCAACCCACTGCGTGATGGTGGCCCGATTGCCATCATCTTCTCGCTCGTCTGCATCGTTCTCGGTGCTCTGTCCTTCCTGACTGACTTTGATCAGGCTGACCGCATGATCCGCGCCGGTGCTCCCGCTAAGAACGCGTGGGGCGTGGCTCTCGGCCTCGCAGTTACCTTGGTCTGGCTCTACACTGAGATCCTCCGTCTGCTGAGCTATTTCCAGCGAGACTAATTGACTCTTTTGTATTGGCCCGCACTTCGGTGCGGGCCTTTTTGTTGCCGAGAATCGCTTACAAACGTGTAATTTCTGGGGTAGTACTGGGGGATAAA
This sequence comes from Corynebacterium sp. ACRPF, assembly GCF_022347395.1. Taxonomy (NCBI): domain Bacteria; kingdom Bacillati; phylum Actinomycetota; class Actinomycetes; order Mycobacteriales; family Corynebacteriaceae; genus Corynebacterium; species Corynebacterium sp. ACRPF. Next base: position 70,815 of record NZ_JAKRNB010000005.1, on the reverse strand, counting down.
GTGCGGGTTTAACCTTCATTTGGTCTACAAAACCACTCCCAGAACTGATACAGCTAATGAGCAGGAAACTTCGCCTTTTAGGCGTGATGGGTGTGACATATGGGACAAATAATTTTGTTAAATTGCCGTTAACCTTTGCGGTTGCGTAGAAAATTCTTGGAGTCTCATGCATGCTGTGTACCGGAACGGGAAATACGAAGTGAAAAGTTCTCTGTTTCACTCTTCCTGTTCCTCTCGTCAGGAAGTGAGTGCGCGAAGGATTGTTGTGAAGCGTCAGGTCACCGTAGCAACGTTGATGGTCAGCACCGTTATGCTGAGTAGCTGCGTTGCGGATATCGGCACGAGGAGCGCGTCAGAGGAGACCACCAAGGTGGACGAGGCTGGCGGCATTAGTTCGACCGACGGTGCAGGGGGAACCAACGGGGACGCGGGGGATGATGTGCACGACAATCAGGGGGAAACGGCACACACCAATGGCGGGGAGAATGCGGGCGGCGCCGGCCAACCGGGGGAGGCCGGCGCCACGGGGTCGGAAGACACTTCCGGCGTCCTACCGCCACTGGGGGAATTCGATCCGGCTCAGCCAGGGTTCCAAGTATTCGATCCTTGTACAGAGATTTCGGAAGACCAACTGCAAGATCTTGGACTGGAGCGTTATGGTGACCCAGACATTATAGAGGCAGGTCAAAAGGGGTGTAGCTACAAAAGTGTTTCCGAAGAGACAGTTCTTTCTATTAGTTCCACATTCAAGCCATTTGAGAGTTCAAATGTTAGGCCAGACTTGGTGGTCAATTCCACCGACAGCGAATTGTCAGGAGTTCTAATTCAGAGAGGGGAAATTTTCCCAGAAATGGCTTGCACCGTAACGATTTCAACTGTGCGAGGCGTGGTAACGGTCTCGGCGAATAGCTTTGGTGACACCAAAAGTAGTGCCTGCGAAAAGGCAAGTAGATTGACCAAAGACCTAATCTAAATGATTATCGGGGGATTAAATGAAAATTAACGTTGCTAATGTAGGAAGAAATATAAACCAAATTGAACGCATGAATCATAACATTGCCGGGAATAATATGGCTGCCGTAAGTCCGCTTACGGGTAGCTTCTCTCCGGTGACTGGCATCGATCATGTTGGTGCAATTCATGAGCGAGTTTTGAGTTCGGATCCAGGATCAGCTCGAAACTCCATTTCGAGCTTTGTAAAACAGCTGGAGTGGCTTTCTGATTCTTTGGGGCGGGAGGCTCGAGGGTTTCAGGCGCAGGAGGACGCGAATAGTCGGGGAATGGAGATCGCGGATGCGGGTGGGGATATCGGCATTGAGTCGATGCCGATTATGAACCAGCCGGAGCCGGGGTACAGCCCATTTGGGTTTTCCATGCCGGTGGTGAATGTCGGTACGGACATTGTGAAGCTGGCTACAGACCTAATGTCGACGCAGATTTGGAATGTGTCGGAGGCGAATGCGCGGTGGACCTCGTTGGCGTCGGAAGTCGACGATATCGTTAGCGGGTTGCAGGAAGCAGCCGGGTCTTTGGAAGGCGAGAACGACAGCGAAGCCACGTCGAGGGCGGCGGCCAAGATTAGGGAAGTGGCGGCGTCGGGAAGCCACTTTGTAGCAAATGCCAAGGTCATGGGGGAGAAGCTGACCGGATTCCACGCCAAGCTGATGGGCATGCAGCCCACTGCGATGGCCATGGCGATGGAAGTGATGGCCATTCCAGAACCGGTCGAGCGCGAAATTGCGGAAAAGGCGGCATTGGCCGCGTTGCAGCCTGACCTGCAGCGCTTCGCGGTTGAGGCAATGCCTTACCAGCACGCTTTGATGGAACAATCGCCGGCGTCGGGAGGCGGCGGTGTCGACGCGGGCCTCGCTGGCGTTGACGGTGATGGGCAGCGCTACACCACCGATGCCGTGGTATGGCCAAAGAAGATTGCGGAAGCGATAGCGCGAGGAGATTTGGGGCCGGGGAACTTCGACGTCGTCAATGGCAATGTGGACGGGCTAGAAGCAGTGGGGATGAGCCCACAAGAAATTAATGATTTTCACCAGCAGATGCATAATAGCGGCAGGAACTCGCTGGAAAAGCTGGGCCTGGGAGACCACGTAGCCATCGGCGGAAATGAAGTGTTCACCCAAGGTGCATCCATGCCGGGCGTAACTGCGCCGAACGGGGCGATGGGGCAGGTTCCTAGTGGTACATCGCATCCGGTTGCCGCAGGAGCAAATACAGGCGCGCTTAATAACAGCGGTGCGATGGCGCCGACAGCTACAGCGCAATCCGCCAATACTGGGATGGCGCCGATGATGGCAGCCGGAAGGCCTGCGGATGCGGGCCGCGGCGTACTCGGCGGTCAGTCGCTACGAGGTGGAATTGGATCCGCTGCAGGAAATGTAAGTGGCAGCGCCGATATTGCGCGCGCCGGAAGAGGAGCGCAGTCGGGCCAGCACTTTGGACGCGGAGCCGGAGCGCCCTACGCCGGTGTCAGTTCGAGCATGCGCGCTGACCATAGCAATGCACTCGGCGGCGGTTCGGGCATGCGCGCTGGTCTTGGCAGCGGTGCTGGTGCGGGCATGCGGCCCGGCGTGGGTGGCGGCCTTGTTCCAGGAACAGGTAGCAGCGAAAGCGCGGCGGCAGCGCGCGGTGGCAATGCAGGCCGCTCAACCGGAGGGGCGCGGGCCTATGGTCCAATGATGGGGATGCGCGGAGGTAAAGACAGTGAGAAAAAGCGCGTAAAGTCCGTCACCACGCAGGTGGAACGGGATCCAAATAAGCGCGACCTCTTGGGAGAGCCGCCTGCTGTCGTACCCGGTGTCATCGGGGATTGGGTGCGGGAAGTGGACCCAGAAAAATAGCATGAAAAAGGGCCGAGGGATATCCCTCGGCCTTTCAAGCCTTATTACTGCTGTGGCAGTTCGGTGGCGGTACCGTTCAAGTGCGGCTGTGCTGGCTCTTCTGGAACACCGGACTCGACTACAGGTGCTTCCTCTTCAATAACGGTCTCTGGTGCGGAAGAGCTGGTCTCAGCATCCTTCTGCATCGGGGCCTCACCGGTGAAGGTGGAGGCATTTTCTACCTTGGAATCAGAATCCTGCTGGTTCGGTGGGTGGCAAGCAGCGAGGGAGAGGCCAGCGGTGAAGACCAGGCCAGCGGCGGCGAAACGGGAGAACTTCTTCATGGGGATGTGCTCTTTCTCCAGAGTAGTAAGTGGTTAAAAGTTTAGGACTCGCGTGGAGCAGCGGCCTTAGCAGAATCATACGGCGCTGCGGATTCGATGGTGACCGAAATGGTCTTGCCATTCGGAGCGGTGTACTCGCGGGTCTCGCCCTCTTGTGCGCCAAGGATGGCAGCGCCCAGCGGGGACTGCTCAGAATAGGTTTCTAGGTCCTTGTTATCGGAAGCAGCGGCGCGGGTACCGATGAGGAAGGTCTCCTTATCGTCCTTGTCACCGTTGTAGTAAACGTGAACTACGGAACCGGTGTGGGCGACGCCCTCCTGAACAGCACCGCGCTCGGTGGTGGCATTCGCAAGAACCTCAGAAATCTGCTTGATGCGGGCTTCTTCCTGGTCCTGCATCTCACGTGCGGCGTCGTAACCGGCGTTCTCTTTGAGGTCGCCTTCCTCACGACGCTCGTTGATCTCAGCCGCGACTACTGGGCGGTGGTCGATGAGCTCCTGCAGCTCGGCCTCGAGCTTCGCCTTGGTTTCCGGGGTGATGTACTGCTTTTGCTGCTCAGCCATTCTGCAACCTTCCGTAGATAGGAATTGTGGTCAAAGCCCCTGCTAATCCCTGGGGCTATAAGTAAAAGTGGAACGGGGCATATGCCCAGTTCTAGGCGCTACAAATCCTAGCACACGCGGCTAGCGGCTTTCCGCGTAGTCAGGGTTATCCATATCTAAGTATTCGGGGATATTGCCGGAACAACCATAGGCCCCGCCAGCTACGGCACGAGCGTTGGTCGGCACGTCGACAGCGATGCGCTGGGTTTCGTTTCCGCCCGCGGGAACAGGGAATTCGCGGCGGCCTACTTCGGACTTGGAGTAGTCAAAGGCCTGGACAATGCAATAAGCGTCTTCATCGGTGTGATTGCGGGTGACATCGACCCAAACGCGGGTGGAATCATCGCTCAAAACCTCCTGGGTCACGATGGACACCTGTGCGTTCACGCGTTCTTTCTCCTGGAAATACCGGAAGCCGAAGAAAATGAGCGCGATAAAAATGGCGACAAAGATGAGTACCAGCGCCCTATTAGTCCAGCTACCAGAGTTCTTTTCAGAGGAGCCGCGGGAGCCGTAGCGGGCGGCTGGGCGAGATTTTCCGGCGGAAGTCATAGCTTCCACTCTAGCTGAGGACCACTGTTTTCCAATTATCTACTAGGATAATCATCTGTTCAAAGAACCTAGATTAATAAGGGGATGGATTTTCAGTGAGCGATTTTCGCCTACTAGCTATCCACGCGCACCCAGACGATGAATCATCTAAGGGTGCTGCAACCACCGCGCGCTATGCCGCAGAAGGCAATGAGGTTTTGGTGCTGACTTGTACCGGCGGCGAGCGCGGCGATGTGATTAACCCCGCCATGGATCGCCCGGGAATCAAGGAAAAGATGGGCGAGGTGCGCCGGGAAGAGATGGCTAACGCTGCGCGGGCGCTGGGCGTACAACATCGCTGGCTGGGCTACGTTGATTCCGGATTGCCGGATCCGGTTGAAGGCAAGACTATGGAGGAATTGCTGCCGGAGGGCTGTTTTGCGTTGCTGGGGGATGACACCGTTGCGCAGGAATACGTCCAGGTTATCCGAGAATTTCGTCCACACGTCATTGTTACCTATGACGAAAATGGTGGCTACCCGCACCCAGACCACCTTATGGTGCACCGGGCTTCAATGATCGCGTGGGAGAAGGCGGGCGATGCCGAGTATCACCCAGAGCTGGGTAAGCCGTGGGAGCCGCTGAAGCTCTACTACTCGCACGGCTTCGTCTACCAGCGCATGAAGATGTTCCATGATTTGCTATTAGAAGAGGGGAATACCAGCCCCTATGGGCCGATGCTGGCGCGCTGGGACACCACTTTTGGCGATATCATGGCGCGTGTAACCACCCAGGTGGAATGCGCGGATTACTTCAGCAATCGCGAGGAGGCCTTGCGGGCGCACGCTACGCAGATCGATCCGGCGGGTGCCTTCTTGGCGACGTCGGTGGAGGTACAGCAGCGCCTTTGGCCCACCGAGGAGTTCGAGCTGGCGAAGACTCGCGTTTCTACCTCCCTGCCAGAAAATGACCTCTTCGCCGGCATCGAAGAGAAAGAGGAGGCCTAAGACATGAGCATGTATGGCTCTTTCGTGCTTGCCGCACATGACGTATTTGTACTCGCCCAGGGAACCGAAGGCGCCGAAGGAGGCCCAATGGGCCCTGAATTTGGCAAAGCTTCGCCCATCGGTCTACTGATCTTGGCGCTTATGGGAGTTGCGGTGCTGTTTGCAGGCTGGAATTTCCATCGCCGTTACTCACGCTTTCGTCGTCGCATGATGTTTGCGGAGGATCACGGAATCGATCCGTTCGATGAGGAAGCCGTGGATGAGGCGATGAAGGAAGCCGGCATTTACGATAACCGCAAGAAGTCCATTTTCTAGGCGGATAGACTGATGAGCGTGAGTTCTCTCAAGCAGCTGGCTTACCCAGCTTATGAAGCGCGGCTGGCGCGCCTGATCAAGGGCAAGCCGCAGCCTAAGCACATCGCCATCATGGCCGATGGCAATCGTCGGTGGGCGCGTGAGGCTGGTTTCACCGATATCAGCCATGGTCACCGCCAAGGTGCGAAGAAAATCGGAGAGATGATTTCGTGGTGCCGCGATACCGATATCGAAGTGGTCACCATTTATTTGCTGTCCACGGAGAATCTGAAGCGCAGCGAGCAGGAAGTAGAGCTGCTCTTTGACATCATCTCGGATGTGGTCACGCACCTATCCCATAGCGACGTCGGCTGTCAGGTGCGCTTGGTCGGCCACCTCGATCTACTCCCGGATGATATTCGCCAGCGCATGGTGACGGCGGCAGCGGAAACCAAGGACAATACGGGTGTCATCGTCAATGTGGCGGTGGGCTATGGCGGGCGCCAAGAAATTGTGGACGCCGTGCAGAACTTGGTGCGCGCGGAAGCAGAGAAGGGAACTACCGCAGCTGAGATGGCGGACCGCGTCACCGCAGAATCCATTGGGGAGCACCTGTACACCAAGGGTCTTCCGGACCCAGATTTGGTTATCCGCACCTCTGGTGAACAACGCCTGTCGGGCTTCCTCCTGTGGCAGGCCGCGTACTCCGAAATCTGGTTCACGGATACTTACTGGCCAGCATTCCGCAAGGTGGACTTTCTTCGCGCCTTGCGGGATTACTCCCAACGTTCGCGCCGCTTTGGTAAGTAGGCGCTAGAGCTTGCGCATCCGCACCTGTTCTACCAGGTGATGCGAGCCCTTTTTCAGCACGAGGGAGGCTCGCACACGGGTGGGTAGGATATTTTCCACCAAGTTCGGCAGGTTAATGGACTGCCAAATTTCGCGGGCTTGGGCGCGGGCTTCCTCATCGTTCATGTCTGCGAAGGAAGAGAAGTGGGCGTTGGGCTCGCGGAAAGCGGTGTGGCGCAGAGTAAGGAAGCGGTCGATATACCACTGCTCGATATCGTCGGTGCGGGCATCAACGTAGACCGAGAAATCAAAGAGGTCCGCCACGGTCAACGTGGGGCTCGTTTGTAGCACGTTGAGCCCTTCCAGGATGAGGATGTCGGGCTGGTGAACTTCTTGGTACTCACCGTCCACAATGTCATAGGTGATGTGGGAATAAAGCGGTGCCTTGACAAATGGCTTTCCTGATTTTACGTCCGTGACAAAGCGGAGGAGTGCGCGCCGGTCATAGGATTCCGGAAATCCCTTGCGCTGCATGAGGCCGCGTTCCTTGAGAGTCTTGGTGGGGAAGAGGAAGCCGTCGGTTGTCACGAGCGCCACCTTGGGGTGGGACTCCCAGCGTTGCAGGAGCACCTGGAGGAGGCGGGCGGTGGTGGATTTTCCCACTGCCACGGAGCCGGCCACACCGATGACAAAGGGAACGTGCGTCGGAGGATTGCCTAAGAAGGATTCGGTAGCCGTGGTGAGCTGCTGGCGTGCCATGACCTGCATATGGATGAGGCGAGAGAGGGGAAGGTAGACATCAGCTACCTCGTCTAGGTCGATGCGGTCTCCTAGGCCGCGAAGCTTTTCCACCTCGGTTTCCGTGAGCACCTGAGGCATGGATTTACGCAGTTCACGCCAGGTCTCGCGGTCAAAATCTAGGTAAGGACTCGAATCCAATGTGCGCGCCATGGCTCTATTGTCGCACTTGCATAATCCGTGGGTAAAAGTATGCCCCCTAAGGGTGCATGGCACGATAAGATATGCAGCATCCCATACCGCTTGATTTTGAGAAGGGGACCACACCTTTATGGCTTCTTTTACCTCTGACCTCCGCGACCTCGATCCGGACGTATTCGGCGCAATTCAGGGAGAGATTTCCCGCCAGCGCGAAACCCTGGAAATGATCGCTTCTGAGAACTTTGTGCCTCGCGCCGTGCTCCAGGCACAGGGCTCCGTGCTCACTAACAAGTACGCCGAGGGCTACCCGGGTCGCCGTTACTACGGTGGCTGCGAGCATGTCGACGTCGTGGAGGACCTAGCCCGCAACCGCGCTAAGGAACTCTTTGGTGCGGAATTCGCCAACGTTCAGCCGCACTCCGGTGCGCAGGCGAACGCAGCGGTGCTTTCCACCATCGCTGAGCCGGGCGACAAGATTTTGGGCCTGTCCCTGGCTCACGGCGGCCACCTTACCCACGGCATGAAGTTGAACTTCTCTGGCAAGCTTTATGATGTCGCTGCCTATGAGGTGGATCCAGAGACCATGCGTGTGGACATGGATAAGCTGCGCGAGCAGGCGCTGAAGGAAAAGCCGAAGGTGATTATCGGCGGCTGGTCTGCTTACCCGCGCACCATGGATTTCGCGGCCTTCCGTGAAATCGCTGATGAGGTCGGCGCTTACCTGTGGGTAGATATGGCCCACTTTGCGGGTCTTGTGGCGGCGGGCCTGCACCCGAGCCCAGTGCCTCACGCGGATATCGTGTCCACCACCGTGCACAAGACCCTGGGCGGCCCGCGCTCCGGCATGATTTTGGCCAAGCAGGATTATGCCAAGAAGATCAATTCCAACGTCTTCCCGGGCCAGCAGGGCGGACCGCTGATGCACGTGGTCGCTGCCAAGGCCATTGCTATGAAGATTGCTGCTACCGAGGAATTCAAGGAGCGCCAGGAGCGCACCTTGGAGGGTGCTCGCATTCTGGCAGAGCGCCTTACTGCAGAAGATGCCAAGGCGGCTGGCGTGGACGTGCTGACCGGCGGCACCGATGTGCACTTGGTCTTGGCGGACCTGCGCAATTCCGAATTGGATGGACAGCAGGCAGAGGATCTGCTGCACGAGGTAGGCATTACCGTTAACCGCAATGCCGTGCCGAATGACCCGCGTCCACCGATGGTCACCTCCGGCCTGCGCATTGGTACCTCTGCGCTGGCAACCCGCGGCCTCGACGCCGAGGCCTCCACCGAGGTTGCAGATATTATCGGTACCGCCCTGGTCCAGGGCAAGAATGCCGATGTGGAGGCCCTGCGTGCTCGCGTGGACAAGATTGCCCAGCACTACCCGCTGTATGAGGGCCTCGAGGACTGGAAGCTGGTTTAGTCCTTCACCTCATGGCCACGGGCCTGCGCCATGGTAGCGCGGGCCTGCTGGAGCCATTCCGGCTGCTCTTGGAGGAGCTGATTGATTTCCGCTGTGGTCAGCGGCTTATCCATATCGTTCTTCTTGAGCGCGGTAACAGAGATTCCCAGCTTATGGGCAACCTCGGGGCGGGGATGGGGGCCTTCGCGGCGCAAGGTTTGCAGCCACTCGGGTGGGTTGTGCTGCAGTTCGCGCAGCTCTTCGTGGCTAATGGCACTATTTTGGAACTCGTCCGGCGCGGCGGGCAGGTAGATGCCTAGCTTCTTCGCCGCGGTTTGGGCACGCATGGCGGTGCCGGATGGTTGCTTTTGTTCTTCAGTCACGCTTTTACCGTAGCACTTTCAGTAGACTGTCCTCTATGCTGCGCTTAGCTTTTGCCACCGGTACAGAACCCGGAAAGTGGTTCCGCCGATTCGAGGAAAATACTGCTCATGGTGGCTTGTACACCGTTGATGCGGACGATGCGCTTGCCCCGCTGGTAGCCGGCGAGGTGGACCTAGCTCTTGCGCGCTTGCCGGATGCGCGGGTGGATGACACCTTTCATGTGGTGCGACTTTATAAAGAGGCCCCTGGCATTGCCGTACCCAAAGACTCGGTCTATGCGGAGGTGGGCGAGGAGCTTGCGCTTGCCGACGTCGCCGATGAACACCTCAACTACCGCCTCGCCGATTCCGGGCTTGTCGATGTCCCCGCCGTCCGCGACGCCTTGCAGGTAGTGGCGGCCAATGTGGGTATCGCGATTGCGCCGCGGCCCCTGCTGAAGGTCCTGAGTAAAAAGCAGGTGGTGCCGTTGGGCCTTAAGGACGAGTCCGTGCCGGTGACGGAGATTGCATTGGTGTGGCGCAAGGACGATGACGGGGAAGCAATTCAGGACTTCGTGGGCGTCGCTAAGGGCCGCACGGCCCGTTCCTCCCGCCAAGAGAAGCCGAAACGCAGCGCCAGGGAAAAGGCGAAGGCGAAGCAAGCGCGGAGAAACGTTAACAATTCGTTACAAAAGAAAAAGAAGGCCCCTAAGCAGCGCAAACGTAGGTAGGCCTTTACTGTTTGCTGTCTACTTCCTGTCTGAGCGGGTGGTGCCAGCTGGGAGTCGTCGTTACGGTGGGCTTTGTTCGTCATAAAGGACGATTTAACAATAAATTTAGGATTAACTTACTTTCTCGATGAAAGGATGATGCAGTAATGCAGAAGATGACCCGTCGTATCGCAGGTGGCTTTGCAGCCGCAACCCTGTCCGTAGCTCTCGTAGCATGCTCCGATGCTGAGGATGCAGCTAACGACGCTAAGGATTCCGCCGGCTCCGTAGCGGCAGACGCTACCGACGCTGCTGGCTCCGCTGCTGCTGAGGCTACTTCCAATGATGACGCTGATGACGCGGACGATTCTGAGGATGCAGAAGCATCTGACTCTGAAGATGCCGACGACAAGGATGACGCTGACGACAAGGGCGGCGCTACCAAGTCCATCGCTACCGCTAACGGTGACGTAGATGTTCCGGCTGATTTCGCTTCCGCAATCGAAGAGAAGAAGGCTGAGTGGGGCGACGTAAAGAGCATCGAGCAGGGTGACGATGATGAGTTCCTGGCTAACTTCGATAACGGCAACCTGCTGACCTTCGACGACGATGAGGGCGCTCAGCCTATCGTTGGCAAGATTGCTGAAACCTGGAAGGAGCAGGGTGGCCTGGACTCTGAGGTAGGCCTGCCTAAGGCTGCTGAGGAAAAGGCTGCTCAGGGCAAGGGCTGGACCCAGCAGTTCGACGATGGCGTTATCTCCTGGATCCAGGACGAGAGCGGCAAGTTCACCTCTTCCGTAGAGAAGTAAATAGCTCTTTTAGAGCTTCTCCCTCTGCAGCTTCTGCTGCGGAGGGATTTTTCGTTTTCTTAATGTTCATCTTGCACCCATGTAATTTCAACCTTCGGTGCCTACTTTGGGTGGCAACCCCGGGGATTCGGGGTGATTCGGAAGAAGTCTGATCTACCGCACACTAAGGGAGAACCCTGCCATCATGTCTCGTCCCTCTGTACTTTCTACTCCGCTTGCCACTACCGATAACACCCTCGCTACCAAGACCTATGTAGTGGATACCTCGGTCTTGCTTTCTGACCCTTGGGCCCTGCGCAAATTTGCAGAACACGATGTGGTCCTTCCCGTAGTAGTTATTTCTGAACTGGAAGGAAAACGTCATCACCCGGAGCTTGGCTGGTTCGCCCGCCAAGCTCTTCGCTTTTTGGAGGAGCTGCGCGCTACCTATGAGGCCTTAGACCAGCCGGTTCCCGTCAACGTGGATGGCGGCACCCTGCGCGTGGAATTGAACCATCAAGACCAATCCTTGCTACCTACCGCGTTCCGCGGGCCCGAGGGCGACCACCGCATCTTGGCGTGCGCTCTCAACCTTGCGCACGAAGGGAAGGACACCGTGCTGGTCACGAAGGACGTGCCGCTGCGTGTGAAGGCCGGTGCAGTTGGCGTGCAAGCGGATGAGTATCACGCCCAGGACGTAGTCTTGACCGGCTATACCGGAATGGCGATGGTGCAAACCAGCTCGGATGTCATCGATGCCCTCTATCGTGATGGGGAAGTCATGCTAGACGGCGTCGAAACGGAAAAGGGTACCGCCGTGGAGGACCTGCCGGTGCACTGCGGCTTGACCTTGGCGGCAGGTGCGCAATCCGCGCTGGGTCGCATGAGTGCTGATGGCGTGGTCGAGCTCGTACGTGGTGATATCAATGCCTTTGGCCTTCAGGGACGCTCCGCGGAGCAGCGTATCGCTTTGGATTTGCTGATGGACCCAAACGTGGGAATAGTTTCCATCGGTGGCCGCGCCGGCACCGGCAAGTCGGCACTTGCGCTGTGCGCCGGTTTGGAGGCGGTGCTCGAGCGCGGCGAGCACCGCCGCATTGTGGTCTTCCGCCCGATGTATGCGGTTGGCGGGCAGTCGCTGGGATACCTACCGGGCACTGAATCGGACAAGATGAACCCGTGGGCGCAGGCGGTCTATGACACGTTGGAGGGCTTGGTGTCTGACAACGTCATGGAAGAGGTACACGAGCGTGGCCTTATCGAAGTCTTGCCCCTGACGCATATTCGCGGGCGCTCGCTGCATGATGCTTTTGTCATCGTGGATGAGGCACAGTCCTTGGAGCGAAACGTCTTGCTTACTGTGCTCTCTCGGTTGGGGAAGGGCTCGCGAGTAGTTCTTACTCACGATGTTGCACAGCGCGATAACCTGCGCGTGGGCCGGCACGACGGAGTCCAAGCAGTGATTGAAAAGCTCAAGGGGCACGAGCTTTTTGCGCATATTACGCTGCAGCGTTCCGAGCGCTCTGCCATTGCGGAGCTCGTTACTGACCTGTTGGAAGGCGGCAACTAGGCCAAGTTCGTTCGCGTTTGGCGATCTTTATGTGTACACCGTGGCGAAGCTGGGCATACCCAGTAATAATGTTGTATATGAGCGAGAACGCTAAGCAGACGTCTTCGGACGACAAGAAGAAAGATTTCCGCATCCGCCCCTTTACCGCGGCGGATTACCCGCAGATGCGAGAGATCTATGAACAGGGGCTCAATACTGGGCACGCTACCTATGAGACCCGATCCCTGACCTTTGAGGAATTCAAAGCCGGCAAGATCATGCCTTCGGTGCATGTGGCCGTTGAAGCAGATGATGATTCCAAGGTCCTGGGGTGGGTTTCCGCAGCACCGGTATCTACTCGCACCGTCTTCCACGGAGTGGTGGAGGATTCCATCTACCTAGGTGCCGAGGCACAAGGGCGCGGCATCGGCGGCGCACTTCTGGATCGTCTGATTGAGGTGTGCCAAGACCTACACAAGTGGGCCATCCACTCATGGATTTTTCCCGAAAATGCAGGTTCTGCGGGGCTGCATAAGTCGCGCGGCTTCGTGAAAGTAGGCACCTACTCGCATATGGCGAAGATGACCTACGGCGAGCTTGCAGGCCAGTGGCGCGATACCGACGTATATGAGTTGCTTTTGCCTAAGCCGGAGGAAAAGAAGCGTTAGCTTTTCCCAGCGCACAGGAATAAGGTTAAGAGAGTATCCGTACCCTATCTCTCTAAGGCTTTTAAATGTCTGTGCGTATTCGTGCCCTTGCGTTCTCCACCGTTGCGGCTATGACAGCAGGGGCGCTTTCTGTTCCTGCAGCGGGAGCTGTGTCCTATCCCTCCGCAGGCTCGGTGCCCGTTGCCCAGTTGGATATCACCCAGGTTGATGGTGGTGTGGCCTATGTTTTTGCCACTCCTGAGCTACAGTCCCATATCGAGACGGTGACCCGCCAATTGCATTCGTTGCGCGCCAAGGCCTGGGATGCCAATCTTCCGTTTGATGGTGCTAGGCTTCGCGACGTCGCACCGGACCGCACCGCTTATATCAACGGCATATCCTGGAGCAGGGGATTGGAGCACACTGCAATGCAGCGCGCTGCGGAGGAAAACTTTGACTTTGATCATCGCCGTGGAGACGGGGAGGAGCCGTGGACGGTAAAGTCCGGCGCCTTTTTCGCAGAAAACCTCACCTCTTCACCGATGGAACGCGCCATTTCCAACTGGTCTACTGATGGCGGTTCGAGTAGCGAGTGGAATCAGCTCATCCGCTCCAACGGTTCCTATTCCGGCGGTGCGGGACATATCTACAGCTTGCTTAACCCAGCCAACCACCATTTTGCGCAAGCCCAGGTTGGAAACACGACGGCCGGCCATTATTCCGAGCACGCGGTGTCGGGAGCCCCAGAGCGCCTCGAAGGGCGGCACGCATTTCCCATTGCGGTACCGGAAACCGCTCTGGCAGGCGCGGCTATTCGTTTTAGCGGCGGTACCCATGTGGGCGATTCCGGCAGCATTGGCTTAAGCATTGCGGGATGGGACGGTGCCCGGTTAGGGGTGCCGGGGTCATCGGTAACCTCGTCCGATCCGGACGTTCTTGCGGTGCATCCTGACGGTACTTATGAGGCAATGCAAGAAGGCACGGCTGAGGTACGTATCACTCCATACCTGCTGCGCAACGGGGAAACTCGCCCGGCCGGAGAAGCACTGAACCAGACGGTAGCGGTCACCAAGAAGCCGGCGATAAGCGGCATTGGCGGAGGATCGAGCGCCGGCGCGGCTATCGGTATCATTGCCGCCATCGTTGCCATTTTGGGAATTGGGTCCCAAGTTCTGCGGCAGATGGGTTTCTGGCAATAAAAATACCCCGCCAAGGGCGGGGTGAACCAGCGCTGCGCCGAAGAGCGCATATTGTCTCTCAAGCCGCTAGCGGCATAGCCGCGGGCGGATTGAATGGGGCGGCGTCGGCAAGCGGGGGCTAGGCATGCAGCTTCTCGTTTGTGGACTGAGCCCGTGCCGGTGAGGAGCCGTTAGTCAATCGTTTCCTTCAGTCGCTCCTCGCGCAGTGGCAGGAGGAGGATGAGGGCGACGATAACCAGCGGAACCATCAGGGCGATGACCGGGGTCAGGCCGTCATTATAGGAGTTGAGGATTGCTTCTTCGATCGGCTGAGGGAAGGAGGCAACCAAATCCGGGGTGAGGCTATTGGCGCCGCCATCGGCATCGCCGAATTTCTCTGCATAGGCGGCACCCTCCGGGCCCATCTTCTGGAAAGCCTCTGGCATGCGGGTGGCCATCTCATCCTTCATGTTGTGGATGAACATGGAGCCAACCAGGGAAGCGCCCAGTGCGGAACCAATCTGGCGGAAGAAGTTATTCGCCGCGGTAGCCGTACCCACCTGGGACAGTGGGAAGGAGTTCTGGACGATGAGCACGAGGACCTGGATAACCATGCCCAGACCGATGCCGAAGACCAGGAACTCGCAGCCCAGCTGCTTCAGGGAAGTCTCCACGGAGAGGTGGGACATCCAGAATAGGGCGCCGGCGGTAATCGCCAGGCCGATGATGGGATAGACCTTGTAGTGGCCGGTGCGGGCGATGATGAAGCCCACGCCAGTGGATGTACCGATAAGGCCCACCATCATGGGGATCATCATGAGACCCGCCTTGGTCGGGGTCAGGGTGTGCACCATCTGCAGGTAGGTTGGCATGTAGCCCAGAACACCGAACATTGCCAGGCCAAGTACCACGCCGGAGAGGGTGGTCAGGGCCATGTTGCGGTTCTTGAACAGCCGGACCGGGATGAGCGGTTCCTTGGCGCGCAGTTCCACCAGGACGGTGATGATGGCGCCGATGATGGTGATGGCACCCAAGGTGAGGATCATGGAAGAGCCCCACTCGTACTCGGTGCCGCCCCAGGTGGTCATGAGGATAAGGGAAGCGGTGGTGATGGCGATGAAGGTAGCACCAAGCCAGTCAAAGCGCTTCATATCGGCATCACCCACGCGCAGGTGCAGCACTAGGGTGCACACGATAATGGCGAGGATGCCCAGCGGGATATTCATCCACATGCCCCAGCGCCAGCCGGGGCCGTCGGTGAACCAGCCGCCGAGGACGGGGCCGAGAACCGAGGACAGGCCGAAGACGCCGCCCATGATGCCCATGAACTTGCCGCGCTCACGGGAGGAGGTGACCTCGGCGATGATGGACTGGGAGGAAATCATCATAAAACCTGCGCCAAAGCCCTGCACAGCGCGGGCGATGATCAGCAGCGTCATGGAGTCTGCAAAGCCGCCGAGGGTGGAGCCCACGACAAAGGTGGCGATACCGCCGATATAGAGCCACTTGCGGCCCAGCATGTCACCCAGCTTGCCGGAAATAGGCATGGCGATGGTCATGGTGACAAGGAAGGCGGAGATGACCCAGCTCATGTGGTCGACGCCGCCAAGCTCACCAACGATGGTTGGAAGAGCAGAAGAGAAGATCATTTGGCCCAAAGAGCTCATCAGCATGGTGAGCATCAAAGCCGAGAAGATAAGCCCGAGGTTATCGGCTCGGGATTGGCCCTGCGAGGGGGCTTTAGTAGCCGTATCTACCATCGCATTCCTTTCATAAAATCTGTTATTAGCGTGAGGGAAGTATCGAGTCGCGCGTGGAGGTCCTTGCTGCAATCCGCATCGGGGGATGCCATCGCAAGCCAAAGTGCCTCGCGGACGAGGCCGGCGATGAGCATCGCCTCGGTGCTCGAGGAGCAGCTATCGAGGACGCGAAGCTCCGGTTCTGTGGTGAGGCGTTCTTCAATGAGATCGATAAGCTCAATGGATTTTGCCCGCTTCCGGCTTATTGCCGCCGCGGCCGCATCAGGATCATTAGAGATGCGCTTGCGGCGGTCCCGGATGGTTGGGTTGATGTGGTGGCCTTCCATATGCTGTCTGACCAACTGGAGGACGAGGTCTACCATGCTGGTCGTTGGCTCATTGAGGAAGAACTCCCGCATCTCTTCCGTAAACTCGGTGCTTGGAGCGCCTAAAACGGCGGATTCCTTGGAATCGAAGTAATTGAAGAAGGTGCGCCGAGAAATACCGGCTACTTCGCAGATCCGCTCAATGGTGACCGCGCTGAAGGATTGTTCATCCACCAGTTTTGTGGCGGCATCCTCTATGCGCAGGCGCGTCTCGAGGCGTTTCTGCTCGCGTAGTGATAGTTCTTCTTGCACACCATGCAACTTTACACTCGGTGCAAACTTGCACCAAGTGCAAAAGTGGTGATTTTAGAGGTGCGTTTCCTCTAATGTGTGCTATGCCATAGCGCTTGTCGACGCCCCCTTACCCCCAGACATGCAAAACCCCGCCCGAGTCCTGCCCGGGCGGGGAAGCGGTGCGGCGATTACTTAGAAGTTATCGCGGTCGCGGTTAGTCATGCTCAGCACGTTGAGGCGCTTATCCAGCTCTTCCTCGGTGAGGTTTTCGCCGTCGACGAAACCCAAGTCAATAACGGCCTGGCGGACGGTGATTTTCTCGTGCAGGGCGTGCTTTGCTGCCTTTGCTGCGTTCTCGTAGCCGATGGCAGAGTTGAGCGGGGTCACGATGGAGGTGGAAGACTCCGCAAAGTGCTTCATGCGCTCCTCGTTGGCCTCGATGTGATTAATGCACTTATCGGCAAAGACGCGGGAAGCATTAGCCAGCAGACGAGCGGACTCGAGCACGTTGCGCGCCATCATCGGGATGAACACGTTGAGCTCGAAGTGGCCCTGAGCGCCGCCGAAGGCTACGGCTGCATCGTTGCCTACCACCTGGCCCGCCACCATGGTGACGGCCTCTGGGATAACCGGGTTGACCTTACCCGGCATGATGGAGGAACCCGGCTGCAGGTCCTTTAGGTGAATCTCGGCCAGGCCAGTCAGCGGGCCGGAACCCATCATGCGAAGGTCATTGGCAATCTTATTGAGGGATACAGCAACCGAGCGCATGGCGCCAGAGAATTCCACCAAGCCATCGCGGGCAGCCTGTGCCTCGAAGTGGTTTTCCGCTTCCTTTAGTTCCTTTACACCGGTGAGCTTCTTAAGCTCCTCGGTAACCTTGGCGCCGAAGTCAGCGGAGGTATTCAGGCCGGTACCGGTGGCGGTGCCGCCGATGGCCAGCTCACCCAAGCGTGGCAGGGTGGCCTCAATGCGTTCGATACCCAGCTCGATCTGGCGGGCGTAGCCGCCGAATTCCTGACCCAGGGTAACCGGGGTGGCATCCATCAGGTGGGTGCGGCCGGCCTTGACCACATCAGCGAATTCCTTGGCCTTCTTGGTCAAGGACTCGTGGAGGACCTTCAGGCCCGGGATGAGGTCATTAACGGCAGCTTCCGTAGCAGCCACGTGCGTAGCGGTGGGGAAGGTGTCATTGGAAGACTGGCCCATGTTCACGTGGTCATTCGGGTGAATTTCCACGCCATTGTTATGCGCCAAGGAGGCGATGACCTCGTTGGTGTTCATATTGGACGAGGTACCGGAGCCGGTCTGGAATACGTCGATTGGGAAGGCGTCGTTATGCTTGCCCTCGGCGATTTCAGTGGCGGCAGCAATGATGGCATCGGCCTTATCCGCATCCAGCTTGCCGGAAGCCTTATTTGCCTGAGCGCAGGCTGCCTTGAGCAGGCCAAGGGCGCGAATCTGTGCATTTTCCAGGCCACGGCCGGAAATCGGGAAGTTGTCCACTGCGCGCTGGGTTTGTGCACGCCACAGGGCATCTGCAGGAACCTTAACTTCGCCCATGGTGTCATGTTCAATGCGGTATTCAGTCATGTGAAGATCACCTCAGTTAATTGGGTAGTGTGTGCTTTCCAGTATGGCGGAGATCTAAAAGAAGGGCCGCCTTCGGGGGTGAACCCTACTTCTTGGTTGGCGTGTTGTAGTCCACGACGGAATACTCCTGCAGCTTGGACAGCTTGTGGATGGAGTCGATGTAGCGGATGGTGCCGGACTTGGAGCGCATAACCAGCGAGCGGGTCGTAGCACCGGAATTGCGGTAGGAAACACCACGCAACATGTCACCATTGGTCACGCCGGTGGCTGCGAAGTAGCAGTTCTCAGAGGATACTAGATCATTGGTCTTGAGGACGCGGCCCAAATCATGGCCGGCGGCGCGGGCCTTTTCTGCTTCCTCTTCATCCTTCGGCCACAGCTTGCCCTGGATTTCGCCGCCCATGCAGCGCATAGCGCAGGCGGTGATGATGCCCTCTGGGGTGCCGCCGATGCCCATCATCATGTCGATGGAGTTCGAATCCTGGCAGGTAGCGATAGCGCCGGCTACGTCACCATCCATGATGAGGCGGACCTTGGCGCCTGCGGCGCGAATTTCAGAGATGAGCTGTTCGTGGCGGGGACGGTCAAGGACCACCACGGTCAGATCGGTGGGGCGAATATTCTTCGCCTTTGCTACGGACTGGATATTCCATTCCACGGACTCGTTGATATCGATAGCGCCAACTGCCTCGGGGCCAACGGCAATCTTTTCCATGTAGAAGACTGCGGAAGGGTCATACATGGTCCCGCGTTCGGCAGCCGCAATGACGGAGATGGCGTTGGGGCGGCCTTCCGCCATCAAGCGGGTACCGTCAACCGGGTCTACGGCGATATCCATCGCGGCACCCTCGCCGGTGCCTACCTCTTCGCCGTTAAAGAGCATGGGGGCCTCATCCTTTTCGCCCTCACCAATGACAACGACGCCGTTCATCGCTACGGAATTGATGAGCTTGCGCATGGCGTCGACCGCCGCGCCATCGCCCTCATTCTTCTGGCCGCGGCCTACCCAACGGCCGGAAGCGAGTGCTGCTGCTTCGGTGACACGAACCAGTTCCATTGCCAGGTTGCGGTCAGGAAGATAAGACGTATTTTCGGACATGTGTAGTGGTTGCCTTCCATAGTTTTCTCATCGAGGGGTGTTCCCCTTGATGCTCTACCTTTCCATTCTCGCACTTTTTTGCTCTAATGGGTTCGATTTTGCGCCCCATTTGTGGGGGATTGACAGATCTTTCGGAGCAAAAGGGGCCGTGTGGCTTTTTGAAAGCAGGCCGTGCGATACTAAGGCGCGTGGCTGCAGAAGAAAGACCAAAGATTTTTGAAGGCGCGAAGGATATTTCCCTGTCCCTCGCCGTCGTGGTGATTATGATGCTGCTCGCCGTGGGAGCGACCGGCCTGTGCTCAATTAACTCCGAAACCCAGCAGGGAGCGGTGCAGGAAGTGGATGAACAAACCTTCCTAGACACCCAGGCTCGCGCAGGGGTCGGTGCTATTCGCAATCCCGAAATGCCGGAGGGCTGGGAGGCCAATGCTGCCCGCCGCGTAGATATGGGCGGCGAGAATGCCACCGTGGTCAGCTGGGTGACCGCTGACCAAGGGTTTGTGGAGTCTACACAAACGCAGGTCGCGGCCGATAAGGCAGGCGAGGCGTACGATGCCAACTACCGCGGCATTGAATCCGCCCGCGAGGTCAAGGGCCACCAAGTGCGGGTGCTAGAAAGCGACGATGATTCCGTGCGCCGCCTGTGGGTTACGGATTTGGGCGATGCCCGTCTCATCATCTCCGGCGCCGCGGACGACAGTGACTTTGAGGCTGCTACCGCTGCGTTTATCGACGCCGCACCTATAGCCGAAAAATAACCTCGCCCAAGCCTTCTTCCGCGGCGGTGGCGCTAAGACCGTCGCCGGCTTGGGCGATAACTTCAGCTAGGGCCTGCGAATCTAGGCCGCTGAGGCGTGTTTTTCCTGCAAAGACATCGATGCGCTCGCGCTGCGAGCGCTGCGGATAAATGGCAATCTCGCGTACTTTGTCGTCCGTAAAGCGCAGCACCACAGATTGGGAGAAGTAGCTCACCTCATTATCGTCGCGGGTGTGCGCAGGGCCGAAGAATTCTTCTACGAATTCTCGGGAGTCTCCCGCCATGATGGAACCGGCGGCCGCGGATTTCGATACAAAGTCCACGCGCTCGCCTGGATACCCATAAATCTGCACTACTCGTCTCCTTCAGCGTCTGCGTCCTCGGCCCGATCGAGCGCGTCTTCCACACGCTTCGCCGCGCCGTCGAGGTGCGCCTCGCACGCACGGGCAAGCGCCTCCCCGCGCTCCCAGTACTTCAGCGACTCATCCAAGCCCATTTGTCCGAGCTCGAGAATCTTGACGGTTTCAATGAGTTCATCGCGAGCTTGCTCATAGCTCAATTCTTCTACTGGGGTAAAAGCATCCTGGCCTGGCTGGCCGGTACCAATGGTGTCCTCGGACATGATTTTCTCCTCGTCTGGTGATTAATCGGCGGCCTGGGAGGCCATAGAAACTGCGGTAATAGATCCATCGCCTACGCGAATGCGCAACTGTGCGCCGGGTGGGGATTGCTCATATGAAGTCACAACCTCAGGGCCGGAGCCGTCCTTGGGCACTACCTGGACGATGGAGTACCCGCGGGCGAGAGTCGCCGACGGACCCAAGGCCGAAACGCGGGCGCGCAGCGATTCCACGTGGCGGGTTTCTCGCTCCACCATGACTTCAATTTCTCGCCGCATGGTGGCGCGGGTGCGCTCTACCTCTTCGCGGCGCGCACGG
The DNA here is from genome assembly GCF_022347395.1 of Corynebacterium sp. ACRPF. Lineage (NCBI taxonomy): Bacteria > Bacillati > Actinomycetota > Actinomycetes > Mycobacteriales > Corynebacteriaceae > Corynebacterium > Corynebacterium sp. ACRPF. The sequence continues at coordinate 50,105 of NZ_JAKRNB010000005.1, read as the reverse complement.
ATAGGGGTCATTGGGTCCGCCATGACAGGCCGGGAACGAATATTGTCGAGGCCGCGCCGTTCCCTTTCCACCCAGCCGCGCAGCGCGGCCGCCATGCGAGAGCGAGCCTCTGCGACGATGGCGCGCTCCTCTGTCACAGAGGGCACGACGCGCTTGGCGGCGTCGGTAGGCGTCGCAGCGCGCAGGTCGGCGACGTTATCGAGCACCGGGCTGTCCGGCTCATGGCCAATGGCAGAGACTACCGGGGTGCCGGCCGCAGCCACTGCGCGTTGCAGTGCTTCTTCCGAGAAAGGCAGCAGATCTTCCACGGAGCCGCCGCCACGGGCGATGATGATGACGTCGACTTCAGGATCCGCATCAAGCTGCTGGAGCGCATCAATAACCTCAGGCACGGTATTCGCACCCTGGACCGCGGTATTGAGGACGCGGAACTGCACCGCTGGCCAGCGGTCATGGGCTACCGCCATCACATCCCGCTCTGCAGCCGAGCCGCGTCCGGTAATCAGCCCAATTTTGTGTGGCAGGTAGGGGAGGGGCCGCTTGCGTGCGGGATCGAAAAGGCCTTCAGTAGCCAGCTGTTGGCGCAGCTTTTCAATACGAGCGAGCAGATCGCCAATGCCTACATGACGAATTTCGGTGGTCCACAGTGAAAAGGACCCGCGTCCCGCGTAAAAGGCTGGCTTGCCATGGACAATGACGCGGTCGCCGTCTTTCAGCGGTGCTGACAATGACTGCAGCATCGATGATGGGCAAGTCAATTGCACGGACTTTTCCTGCTGTACGTCACGCAGAGTGAGGTAGGACAGCTTCCAGGTGGGCTTGAAGTTAATTTGGGTCAACTGACCCTCTACCCACAGGTAACCCAGGCGCTCGATCCAGCCCTTGACTTGGTCATTGACCTTGCCAACGGGCCAGGGAGTATCCGGAGTATTTGCCGGTTGATTCACACAGCCTCCCTTTCTTCAGTCTGCCGTGTTCTTCCGTCTAGTTTAGGGGCCAGCGCGGTCTATTGTCCCGCTCGGGGTAGCCAGAAAGGTGACGTTAGGCCCCACTATTGTTTTGCGTAGTGTTTCGATACTCTGGGAGCCATGACTGATGGTAAAAATGTTCTCCTCGCGGCCCCGCGCGGATACTGCGCAGGCGTGGACCGCGCGGTCGAGACCGTAGAAAAGGCGCTGGAAAAGTACGGCGCGCCCATTTATGTACGCAAGCAAATCGTGCACAACCGTTACGTCGTAGAATCTCTGGCAGAACGCGGCGTCATCTTCGTCGACGAGGCCTCTGAGGCGCCAGAAGGCGCCCACCTAGTCTTCTCTGCCCACGGTATTTCCCCTGCCGTGCGCGCAGAAGCAACGCAGCGCAAGCAGCTTACTTTGGACGCCACCTGCCCATTGGTTACCAAGGTGCATAAGGAAGCCCAGCGCTTCCAGCGCGATGGCTACCACATCCTCTTGGTTGGCCACGAAGGCCACGAAGAAGTAGAAGGCACTGCCGGCGAAGCACCTGAGGTCACCCACCTCGTGGACGGTGTCGAGGGCGTCGCCAAGCTGCCAGATTTCTTGCAGGATGAGAAGCTTATTTGGCTGTCCCAGACCACGCTATCGGTGGATGAGACCATCACCATCGTCAATAAGCTGCGCGAGCGCTTCCCGCACTTGGAGAACCCGCCTTCAGACGATATTTGCTACGCCACCCAAAACCGCCAAGAATCCGTCAAGGCCATCGCCCCACAGTGCGACCTGATGATTGTGGTGGGCTCTAAGAACTCCTCTAACTCGGTGCGCTTGGTTGAGGTGGCGCTTGAGGCAGGCGCCAAGACTTCCCACCTCGTGGATTTTGCCAAGGAAATCGACGAATCTTGGTTGGAAGGCGTCCAGACGGTCGGCGTAACCTGCGGTGCTTCGGTACCTGAGTTGCTGGTACGCGAAGTACTGGAGTTCCTGGACGAGCGCGGTTATAGCGACGTAGAACAGGTAACGACCTCTACCGAGACGATTACCTTCGCCCTACCGCGCGACCTGCGCCCAGCACGAATCTAAGTAGCGTTTGCCTATACGGCAGTTAAAACGGAAGAAAGGCCCGGAAACGGGCCTTTCTTTTTGCTTTAGTCCTCGTCGTAGAGGTTATCGTCCCAACCTTGCTTGGGCTGTTCCTTCTGCTGCTGAGACGCCGGAACGGACTCGCCAGTGCGCCGGGCTGGATCCGGGCGCAGTAGATTGTCGCGTTCCTCTTGTTGCATTCGGCGACGCTCTTCACGGTCGCGACCACGTAGGCGATCCTTGGGCGCGGGGCGTGACTTCTTCAGCGTGTGCGAGGCGCGGGCACGCTGCGGAGCGGCTTGAGACTGCTTGGAGTTCTTTGCCGGTTTATCGCGAGCCATCAAATCTGCAACCGATAGACGTTCCTCGCGGTTGCGTCGGTCTTGTTCGGCGTCGGCACGGCGGGAAGCGGTTTCCATTTTGGCGGTGCGCTTGGCCGTCTTGCGGAAGCGCGCCCAGCGCAGCCAGGCGATGATTGCCGCGCCCACCAAGGCAATAAGGAGCCACAGGAACCTCTGGACAAGGGGGAACGCCGCGGTGACGATCGCCGTCTTGGAAAACGCCGATGCGCCCTCTGGCAAGTTGGCCTTGGTGATAAAGAAACCGGCCACGCCCACCGTTATGGCATACACAATGGGGATAGAAGCCACGGTGAGGAAGAGGCCGCGTTCTTCTACGATGAGCGCCACCAGCAGCGAGCCGATGACAAGGAACGCGAGGTAAGCCCACCCGATGGAACCCATCAGGATGGAAATCAACGCGCCCGTGAGCAAGAGTGCCGCGAGCAGCCCAAGGCCCTTGCCCAGCGTGATGCTGGGGAGACCGGAGCTTTGGGCGGCGGAGGACTTTCTTTGCTTGGCTTGTGACACGTCGGAAGATCCTACCGGTTGCCGCCGGCCCATGGCTATTTCCACGCACGAAAGCGGCGGATTTATAGTGCCGAATTCCCGCGCGGCCAGGTATCGATAGGCGAGGGCTCCCGCGGGGTGCGATCCGTGCGGCCGGGGATATCCATCTCATGCAATTTGCGGGCGGTCACGCCCACGCGGGAATCAAGCGAAGAAAGCGTGGCGTTATAAGCCTCGACTGCTTTCTCCAGGTTATGGCCCACCTTGCCGTAGTGATCAGAAAGCGTATTAAGGCGCGTATACAGTTCACGCCCTAAGCGCTGGACTTCCTTAGCCTTGGCGGAAATGTCTTCCTGGTGCCACCCCATGGCCACCGTGCGCAAGAGGGCAAAAAGTGAGCTGGGGGTGGCGATGACTACATTGCGTTCAAAGGCGTACTCGATTAGCTCAGGATCCACCGATAGTGCGGCATCAAGGAAGGGGTCTGCGGGAACGAAGAGGATGACGAACTCGGGCGTTGGTTGAAACGCCTCGATATAGTCCTTCTGCGATAGTGCTTGGACGTGGCCGCGCATGAGGTGTGCGTGGCGGCGGAGGAAGCCGGCGTGCTCTTCCGGGTCATCGGTTTCTAGGGCGTCAAGGTAAGAGGTAAAAGGAACCTTGGCATCGACGATGATGTGGCGGCCACCGGCCAAATTGATGAGCATGTCAGGGCGGACGATGCGCCCGCCCAATGGGGCGGAGACCTGGCAATCAAAGTCCACGTGTTTGGTCATACCGCCGAGCTCCACCACGCGCTCCAATTGCACCTCGCCCCAACGGCCACGCACATTGGGCGAGCGCAAAGCGGTTACTAGTTTGTCGGTGCGTTCGGTCAAGCGGGAGGAGGTGCGGGTCACCGCCTGCACCTGGCTGGAGAGGGAGGCGAGCAGCGCGGTGCGGTCCTCCTCAATTTCTTGGAGCTGAAATCCCAAGCGGTCCATGGCCTTTTCTAGCGGTTGGAGTTCGGCTTGGCGGCGCTGCGAGTCTTGCAGCGCTCGGTGCTCGGCGCTCGGCGCGGAGCGCGTAGCGGAGTAAGAATGGGCCAGCCAGCCCAATACCGCGCCGAGGATGAGGCCGATAAAAAGTAGCAGCACGGGCAAAGTGGAAGTCATGACTTCCAGCATGGCACGCGCGGCCGACACGACCCATTATTTTTTCGAATCTCCGTTCAAAAGGCCTTCGAAGGCGTCGCGGGCGCGGCGCAGGTTTGCGCGCATGCCGGGCTTGTCATGCTCCTTGGGGGTGGATTCCACATTGAGGGCGGCGTCGAGGGAATTGGAATCGCCGTCCGCGGAGACGTCGGCAAACGCGCCTTCTGGGGCTGCATAGTCCGGCATCTTGAGCCATGCCTCGCGCTTATAGCGCCCTTGGTCTTCGGTGTAGCGGCCGATGAGATAACCAGCTACGGTAGAAAAGTCCAGATCCGCGGCGGTCTTTTCGCCCGACTGCAGCTTCATCATGTCTTGTCCGTAGCGGTAGGCCACCGCAAACATGGCGGCCGTCGGAACCGCGAGGAAACCACCTATCAGGCCAAAGAGAGCTGAGCCGACCGTGACGGAAACCAAGACGATGACCGGGTGCAGGTCCATGGCCTTGGACTGCAGCCAGGGCGAGAGGACATTGCCCTCCAACTGCTGGACCAGCAACACCAAGCCGAGGACGAGAAGAGCCTTGGTTACGCCAAGGGAGACCAACGCGATGGTGACGGAGAGGGCGCCGGCCACGATCGCGCCGACGAAGGGGATGAAGCCCGCGATAAAGGTGATGATCGCCAAAGCCATGGCCAGCGGAACACCGATAAGGGCGAGGCCGACGCCGATAAAGACGGCGTCGACAAGCGAAACCACTGCCTGCGCGCGAATGAAGCCGCCCAGCGTATTCCAGGCGCGAGTAAGCAGCTCCGTCAGATGCCAGCCGGCGCGCTTGCCCGTGGCATCGCGCAGCCAGGGAAGGAACTTAGCGCCGTCCTTCAGGAAGAAGAAGGTCAGCACCAACACGATGAAGAGCGTGACCAAGATGGAGGTGGCGGTGCCGATGCCGGTAAAGACCGAGCCCGCGATGGCGCCGGCACGTTGCTGCAGCCAGGACGCCGCCTCGTCGATGTAGCTACTCATGTCATCGCTATCAAGGTTGAGCGGTGGACCCTGGGCCCAGAGCTGCAGGCTTTGGATGCCGGAGACCGTCTGCAGATACAGCGACCGGGATTGCCGCATGAAATCTGGGGCAACAAAAGCAATGAGGCCGCCAACAGCCGTGAAAGAAACCAAAATGGTTACGGCGGCCGCCAACGCGGCGGGAAGGCCAATATTGCGCAGCTTTTTAGCCACCGGTGCCAGAACGGTGCAGATAATAAGGGCCAAAAGAACTGGCAAAAGCCCCTGCCAGAAGTTACCCAGCAAACGGTAGAGGGCGTAGAGGAATACGCAGATGATGAGCAGGCGAACGGCCCATAGGGAAGCGGCCTTAACCACCTCGCCGGCGATGACGGAGCGGTCTACCTGATCGCCTGGTGGATGTGGGGATACATCCTCCAGCTTGCTGGTGTCGAAGCTTTCATCAAACTTATCGCCCAAGCCCGTTTGGGGGTCATCGGGCAGCGGTTGGTTATCAGAATTCACCCCACCATCTTGCCTTAAAAGAAGGCGGGTGCGTTAGGATTGGCCCCGTGAGTCTTACACTAGGAATCGTCGGCCTGCCCAATGTGGGCAAGTCCACTTTGTTTAATGCCCTGACCCGTTCCGAGATCCTGGCGGCGAACTACCCGTTTGCCACCATCGAGCCCAACGTGGGCTTGGTGGAGCTGCCGGATTCCCGCCTGACCCAGCTGGCGGAGATGTTTAACTCTGAGCGCATCCTGCCTGCCACCGTGTCCTTCGTGGACATCGCCGGCATCGTCTCCGGCGCTTCGCAGGGTGAAGGTATGGGCAACGCGTTCCTAGCCAATATCCGCGAGGCAGACGCCATTTGCCAGGTTGTACGCGCCTTCTCTGATGACAATGTCATTCACGTCGATGGCAAGGTGGACCCGCGCAACGATATCTCCGTTATTAATACCGAGCTCATTCTTGCGGATCTCCAGACCATCGAAAAGGCCCTGCCGCGCTTGGAAAAGGATGCGCGCAAGAATAAGGATTTGGCCGTCGAGGTGGAAGCAACCAAGAAGGCCCAGGAGATTTTGGAAGATGATCGCACCCTCTTCGCCGCAGCGAAGGAGGGCGAGATTGACCTCGCCCTCGTGCGCGATCTGCACCTGATGACGGCTAAGCCCTTCCTCTATGTCTTCAATTCGGATGAAGCAGTGCTTACCGACGACGCTAAGAAGGAAGAACTCCGCCAGCTCGTCGCCCCGGCTGAGGCCGTATTCCTCGATGCGCAGACCGAAACCGAGCTGCTCGAGTTGGAAGAAGATGAAGCCCGCGAACTGCTCGAGGCCGTAGGCCAAGATGAGCCGGGCCTAGCCACCCTGGCTAAGGCAGGTTTTGCCACCTTGGGTCTGCAGACCTACCTCACCGCCGGGGAGAAGGAGGCCCGTGCGTGGACCATTAAGCAGGGCTCTGCCGCACCGCAGGCAGCCGGAGTCATCCACACCGACTTTGAAAAGAAGTTCATTAAGGCCGAGATCGTTTCCTTCGATGACCTTGTAGCCGCTGGCTCCATGGCTGAGGCTCGTGCGCATGGCAAGGTCCGCCAAGAGGGTAAGGACTACATCATGCAGGACGGCGACGTGTGCGACTTTAAGATCGGCGGCTAATTCCACACCGCTTGGAACCGACCCTTTGTCAGAAGGAGAAGGCGCCGCCCACTCGCGCGCAAGAGAAGGTAGCGAAGACGAAACTTCCGCGTTACCGTGGGCGGCGTACCCGAACAAAGGAGGCTGCAACATGGCTGAACTAGATAATAAGACCATTGCCATCATCGCTACCGATGGCTTCGAAGACTCTGAGCTGACCTCCCCACTAGAGGCCGTGAAGAACGCCGGCGCTACCGTGCGTGTCCTCGCTCCAAAGGCCGGCACCATTACCGGCAAGAAGGGTACGGAAATTTCCGTTGGCGCCGCTACCGTTGACTCCACTGGCGAGTCTTTCGATGGCATCATTCTGCCTGGCGGTACCGATAATGCTGACCTCATCCGCTTGGACAAGGCCGCAGTAGAAATCGTGCGCAACCACATGAGCAAGGATCTACCGCTCGGCGCGATCTGCCACGGTGCTTGGATCCTGGCTGATGCTGAAGCCCTCAAGGGCCGCACCCTGACGTCCTTCCCGTCCCTGCAGACCGACTTGCGCAATGCGGGTGCCACCTGGGTAGATGAGGAAGTCCACTGCGACCAGGGCTTGGTCTCCTCCCGCACTCCAGATGACCTGCCAGCCTTTAACGCCAAGCTGGTAGAAGAGTTTGCAGAGGGCCAGCACTAAAGCTTCACGAATTTAAGCCACGGGAGTTTCCCGTGGCTTTTTCGATCTTGCGCCGGTGTCACCTGCCCTATAAAGTTGGGGTTTCCTGAAGGGGAGTAGTTCCCTCGGTTAATTCTGAGATGACTGGTCGACATACTGGCGTTTAGCCCGGCCAGCCAGCGCCCGCAGTGCCCGCGGCCGTGAACGAGACCTTCGGTCCGCAACCGAACCGAAGGGAGAAGTGACTATGTCCTCCATGGGCTCAGAACAGCGCATTCTTGAGCGCTTCATGCAGCTATCCATCGCCGCCGCTGTGGCCACCATTATCCTCAAGGCATTGGCAGCGTGGTTTACCGGCTCGGTGGGTTTCCTGTCCGATGCCCTCGAATCCATCGTAAACCTCGTCGCGGCCGTCGCCGGCTTTTATGCCCTCCGGATTGCCTCTAAGCCGGCCGACGATAACCACCAGTTTGGCCACGGCAAAGCCGAATACGTCTCCGCCTTGGTAGAGGGCGCAATGATTTTTATTGCGGCCGGCATGATCATCTATACGGCGATCCAACGCTTCTTTGTTCCGCAGCCGATTGAAGAGCCAGGCTGGGGCTTGGCGTTGTCCACGCTTTCTTCCGTGCTCAACGGCGTGGTGGGCATTGCGCTCATCCGTGCGGGTAAGCGCTACCGTTCCGCCACCTTGGATGCGGATGGGCACCATTTGCTTACCGACGTCTGGACTTCCGTTGGCGTCCTTATAGGCATCGCCGCCGTATTCCTTACTGGCTGGTGGTGGCTGGATCCCGTAGTGGCGCTGGCAGTGGGCATCAATATCTTGTGGACGGGCTATAGCCTCCTGCGCGATTCGGTGAGCAGCCTGCTTTCTGAGGCGCTTCCCGACGACGAGCGTCAGAATATTCGGCAACTGCTAGCCCAGCTGGAGCAGGAACACTCGGTAAACTTCACGGATCGTCGCACCGTGGCCTCTGGCCGCCAGCGGTTGGTGTACCTGACCATGGAGGTGCCAGGGGAGTGGAGCGTCATGCACTCTCACGAGGTTGCAGACTTAGTGGAAATTGCCCTCGACGAGCTGTACCCAGGCTGCAGTGCGTTCATTCATGTGGAACCAGCCGGCCTGGAAGATCGGCGTCCGTACCTATTCCGCTAAGGCTTAATCTTCTCAGCTTTCTGCCGACCACTGTGGTGTATGCGCACTAGACCAATATGTGTGTAGGCCTGTTCGGGGGCACGGGCTTGTATGTTGCCTGTAAATTGGCGGGGTAAAACTACACCCTCTTTAAAGAATCCTGTGGTACCGCTGTCACCGCATTTCGGGGGTGTGGTGAACAATGGACGATTTGGAGATCGTGAGGGGTCGCGGCTAGGGCGCTGCGGGCGAGAGAATCGACATCCGCCTCCCGCGGTTTGGGTACTTATGGTGCAGTTTTCCCAATGTTATAGAACTGTTACCAACCGTCCTGAGCTGCATGAAGCTCGGCTTTGGTGAACAAAATCGAGGAAATTTCCCGCTAGCGGTCGAAAAAATTTGAATTCTCCGTATGGTGGTTGTCACAGCAATCAATTGGAGATTTTCACCCCCACACTCCACGTGGCGGGGTTAGAAAATGTCCTTTTGTTTGGTTGAAGATAGCTATACCAATAGCAGAAAGGATTTACTGACAATGGGTAAGAACATTAAGGACCTCTTTAACGCAACCGCATACGACAAGGACGGCGAGAAGCTGGGCGACGTTAACGAGGTATTCGTTGATGACCAGTCCGGCCAGCCTACCTTCGTTGAGGTTAACCACGGCCTGTTCGGCATGAACTCCAGCCTAGTTCCGCTGCGTGGACACGACTTCTCCGGCGATGACCTGAAGCTGGGCTTCTCCAAGGACCGCATCAAGGATGCTCCGGACTTCGACTCCGATAAGCCGCTGACCCCTGAGGCACAGTCCGATATCTTCAAGCACTACGGTCTGGATAACGCACGCGACGTTACCGACTACAAGGATTCCAACCTTGACTCCAAGCGCGACGTTCAGGCTGGCGCTGACAAGGATCACAACCTGACCGCAGGTGCTGGTGCTGGCGCAGGAATTGCAGGTGCAGGCGTTGCTGGTGCGCATGCTGACGGGAATAAGGCAGACACCCACACCACCGACGCTGCTGCTACCGAGCGCAAAGCTGGCGTAGCTGATGACGCTGCAGCTGCACGCACTAACAACGATGGCGAGCTCATCCGTTCCGAGGAGCAGCTCAACGTCAACAAGGAGCGTGTGGCTAGCGGTGAGGCTCGCCTGCGCAAGTACGTTGTGACTGACACCGAGAGCGTCGAGGTTCCGGTTGAGCGTGAAGAGGTTCGCGTCGAGCGCACCCCGATCAACGCTGAGGATGCTAAGAACTACAACGGCTCCATCTCCGGTGACTCCGAGGAAGCTTCCGTCACCCTGCACGAGGAGCGCGTGAACGTGAACAAGGAAACCGTTCCGGTTGAGAAGATCAACCTGAAGAAGGACACCGTTCGCGACACCGAGACTCACACCGAGGAGCTGCGCAAGGAGCAGATCGACACCGATGGTGTTGACGGCCTCAAGAAGTAAAAGCGCATAGCTAAACGCCCGCAAGGATTACCTTGCGGGCGTTTCTTTTTGCCTATTTAGGAGACTGGTTTAAGCCTTGACGCCGATGGCCTCAGCCGAGTCAGAATCCATAATGTCCTTGACGCCGTTCTCGGCAGCATCCCAGGTTGCCTTGTCCTGGATGCCGGCGCGCTTAGCCACGATGGTGGCGCACAGCACCTGTCCGGTGACGTTGAGTGCGGTACGGCCCATGTCAATAATCGGCTCGATAGCAAGCAGGAGACCAACGCCGGCCAGTGGCAGGCCGAGCGTGGAAAGCGTCAGGGTGAGCATCACCGTTGCGCCGGTGGTGCCTGCAGTAGCAGCGGAACCAATAACGGACACGAAGATGATGAGCAGGTACTGGGTGAAGTCAAGGTCGATGCCGTAGAACTGGGAGACGAAGATGGCAGCGATGGCTGGGTATACGGAAGCGCAGCCATCCATCTTGGTAGTTGCGCCCAGCGGAATGGCAAAGGAAGCGTACTCGGACGGAACTCCCATAGCCTTTTCACTGAAGCGCTCGGTAGCTGGCATGACGCCCATCGAAGAACGGGTGACAAAGCCCAGGGAGGTCACGGGCCACACGCGCTTGAAGAAGCCGATGACCGGGATCTTGTTGAACTTCAGTACTGCCGGGTAGATCACGGCAAATACCAGGCCCATGCCTACGTACATGGCCAAGACGAACTTGCCCAGCGAGCCCAATGCATCCCAGCCGTAGGTAGCTACGGCCTTACCAATAAGGGCCGCGGTGCCAATCGGGGCAAGGCGGATAATCCACCACAGGATGACCTGAATGACCTTCAGGAAGGACTCGGTAAAGCGCAGGAAAGGCTCAGCAGACTTACCAGTCTTGACGGCGGCGATACCAATGGCTAGCGAGATGACGAGGAGCTGGAGGGCACCAAAGCTGAGGGATACTTCGCCGTCGGAAAGCGAGGCAGAAAGGCCCACGAAGTTCTGGGGGAGAAGTTGCTCAAAGAACGCGGTCCATGAACCGACGTGGGAAGGGTCCTGCGCGGTAGAAGCATCGATGCTTGTGCCGATGCCCGGCTTCATCACGACGGCGACGATGATGCCCGTCAAGACGGAGAAGAATGCGGTGATGGCAAACCATACCAGTGTGGAGATTGCCAGGGACGCGGCGTTGGCCACCTTGCGCAGATTAGCGACGGAGGTGACAACAGCGGCGAAGATCAGTGGCGGGATCATCACCTTGAGTAGCTGGACGTAGGCGCCGCCGACGCCCGTGAGTAGGGTGGTCAACCAGCCGGGGTTGTCTGGGTCGGTATCCATGCCGGAGGCAATGAAGCCTAGGATGAGGCCGATAATAAGGCCCGCGATGACCTGGGCACCGAATCCCGTGGCCCAGCCTGGAAGCTTGGAGCGCGAAGATTCTTGTTGAGACATTAAGATTCCTTTGAAAATAAAAATGGACAGATCGGACTATTTTCCAGATACTGTTCTGTTCAACTTCAACATCGCTCAGCTTATTCCTTCAACCTCTTTGGGTACAAGGTGCGGGATATTTGCTGTGGCCACAACCTCACCCTTCGCGCTCACGGAGAGGTGGTTTTGCGCTTGCTTTTCGACGCCGGTGAGCGCGAAGGGAGGAGAGCTTGAACTACCACGTGTGTCCCATTGCTAACTTTAAGTAGCTACTCTCTCTATCTTTCTCAGGAGGAACATTCATGGGCTGGGTTAAACCTCTCGTTGGCATTTTCGCAGTTGGCGCAGTGGCGTCCGTTGCCTTAGGCGGCGGCGATGAAGATGCAGTGGTGGTCAATCGAGTGATCGATGGCGACACCATTGACGTCGACATAGACGGCGAAAATACCCGCGTCCGGCTACTTAATATTGATACGCCGGAAATCGGCCATAACGGCGAACCGAGTGAGTGCCTCGCGGAGGAAGCGAAGCAGTACTTGGAAGGACGGCTGCCAAAGGGGACGGAGGTTCGGTTGGAATATGACTCCGAGCGGACCGACAAGTACGGCCGCACCCTTGCCGGTGTCTTTATCGACGATGACTTCATTAACGCGGATGTCGCGGCCGAAGGGCTGGCCACTGCAGTCGTATTTGGTGGAAACGACAAGTTTTATGACGAAGTGCACAACGCCGAACGCCGCCCTAAAGATGCTGGCGAAGGGATCTTTGGGGTCTCGGACGAGTGCAAGGTCTCCAGCGATGAGGACATGGCCGAAGCGCTTAGCGGCGCTGAAGCTGCGGCGGCAGCATTTGCAGCTTCCGGGGAAGCTGATATTGCAGGGTACGAGGATGTATTGGACAAGTCAGCAGCTGCGAAGGCCGGATTAGCGGTTCTGACTCGCCACAAAGATGCTCGAAGCACCTTCCAGAAAGCAGCGTATCCGGATGCTCCCAAGGAGATTGCCGCGAAGAAGGAACGCGAGCTTGAGGGAAAGGAGAAACAAGCCCGCGAAGAGATCGAGAAATTGGAGGAAGAGAAGCGCGAGAAGGAGCGCCAGGAAGAAGAACGCCGCCGTGCAGAGGAGCGGAAAGAAGAGATTCGTCAGCAGGAGCACGATGCGCCGGAAGTAGAGGTAGCGGAGCAACAAACGCACGACGAGGTGGCTGAATACCAAGCGCCCGAGCAGCAGCCCGCACCTCGGCCGGCACCGGTGGTCGATAACTACACCGGGTGCCGAGCTTATGGCGGAAACTATGCCATGACGTCTGTAGATAAGAATGGACGTTCATACGCGAAGATCGACTGCACTACGAAGCAGCAGATCGGTTAGGCACCCCGCCCTTCGCGCTCACGGGCAGGGCCCTGAGTGCTTGGAGTATGGCTCCCGGTGAGCGCGAGGGGAGCGGGGATTAGGGCCTACGCCCTTGCCGCTCACCGGGACCAAGGGGAAGTGCCATCCAAGCGCTGCCGGTGAGCGCGAAGGGTGGGAGGGCCCGGGATCTGGAATACTGGCAGCATGAAAATCCTCGTAACCGCATTTGACGCGTTCGGCGGAGAGAGCATCAACCCCACGGAACGAGCGCTTCAACAACTGCCGGATCGCATTGGTGACGCGGAGCTCATCAAGCTGGTGATTCCGACGAAGTTCGGGGAATCGCTGCGTCGGGCGATCGAGGCCGCGGAGGGCTCGGCGGTCGATGCAATTGTATGTTTGGGCCAGGCCGGTGGGCGGGCGCATATCACTCCAGAGCGGGTCGCGATTAACGTTATGGATGCCGATATTCCTGATAATGTGGGTTATCAGCCGGTGGATGTACCGGTTGTGGAAGGCGGCCCGGCGGCATACTTCTCTACGTTGCCGGTAAAGGAAATGGTTGCGGCAATGGAGGATAGTCCGGCGCGGTTGTCGAATACGGCCGGGACCTTTGTATGCAATCAGCTGCTCTATGGTCTCTTGCACCACTTTGCAGCGACGAGGGTGCGTGCAGGATTTGTCCACGTCCCGTTCATTACAGAGCAGGAGAAAACGGATAAGCCCATGATGGAGCTGGCGGAGATCGTCGAGGGGATTAAGCGGGCACTCTGGGCGGTGCAAGCTAGTTAGGGTAGCCTTTGTGGCTTTTTTAACCGGCAAAATATAGATTAAAGGACATGTCTCGCTTTAGCCCTCTCAACTGGCCGGTTGTGCGCCAGCTGCGCAGTGGCGATCCCTTCGGAAGGGACGTCAATACGCAGTCTCAAAAGAGTAAAGATAAGCATGGGCGCACCGTGGAAGCAGACCGCGTGGTGCAGTCGGTGTGCCCGTACTGTGCGGTTGGTTGTTCGCAGCGCGTTTATGTCAAAGATGACCGCGTCATCCAGGTGGAGGGCGACCCGGATTCGCCTATTTCTCGTGGACGCCTGTGCCCGAAGGGATCTGCGTCGGAGCAGTTGATTAACTCCGCTACGCGCCTTACCAAGATTAAGTATCGTGCACCGCACTCTACGGAGTGGCAGGACCTTGATGAAGATACCGCGATGGAGATGATTGCGGATCGTTTCTTGGAGGCCCGCCACAATGGCTGGCAGGATGTGGACGATGAAGGTCGTGCGCTCAATCGCACGATGGGCATCGCCGGTTTGGGCGGTGCGACCTTGGATAATGAGGAAAACTACCTCATTAAGAAGCTGTTTACCGCCGCTGGTGCGATTCAGCTCGAGAACCAGGCGCGCATATGACACTCCGCCACCGTTCCTAGTCTAGGAACTTCGTTTGGCCGCGGCGGCGCAACCCAACCGCTGCAGGATATGGCGAATGCGGACTGCATCGTCATTGAGGGTTCTAATATGGCCGAGTGCCACCCCGTGGGATTCCAGTGGGTGGTGGAAGCCAAGAAGCGTGGTGCCCGCATCATTCACGTGGATCCGCGTTATACGCGCACGTCAGCCTTTGCGAATCGCCACATTGGCATTCGCGGCGGCACGGATGTGGTGCTTTTGGGCGCAGTCATTAACTACTTGCTGGAAAACGAGCTGTACTTCCATGACTACGTGGTGGCGTATACCAATGCGCCAATGATCATCTCGGAGGATTATCAGGACACCGAAGATCTGGACGGCCTGTTCTCTGGTTATGACCCGGAGACCGGTAAGTACGTCACGGATTCGTGGCAATACGTGCAGAAGCCGGAGGGCGCGTCGTGGAATGTGGAACGCGATGAGACGCTAGAGCATCCGAATTCGGTATTTCAGATTCTCAAGCGGCACTACGCGCGCTATACGCCTGAGGTGGTGGAGGAGACCTGCGGTATTGCGCAGGAGGACTTCTATTACCTAGCGGAGTCGATCGCGCGGAATTCCACGCCGGATCGCACCACCTGCTTTGCCTATGCGTTGGGCTTTACCCAGCACACCCTGGGTGCGCAGTTCATTCGTACCGCCGCCATCTTGCAGCTGCTCACCGGCAATGTGGGTCGCCCAGGTTCGGGCATTATGGCGCTGCGCGGTCACGCCTCGATTCAGGGCTCTACCGATATCCCGACGTTGTTCCACTCGTTGCCGGGGTATTTGCCCATGCCGAGCGTCGATAAGCAAAGCTGGCCAGAGTTCGTTGATGGAATCCGTAATGAGTCGCAGAAGGGCTTTTGGCAGATTGGTGAGAACTACGCGGTCTCGCTGATGAAGTCCTACTGGGGCGATGCGGCAACCAAGGACAACGGATGGGGCTATGACCTCATGCCGCGCATTTCTGGTGCGCATTCGACCTATGAAACGCTCATGGCCATGCTGGATGAGCAGGTGGAAGGCTACTTTGTCTTTGGCCAGAACCCGGCCGTGGCGCAGTCCAATGGCGGTATGCAGCGCCGCGGCTTGGCGGCGCTGAAGTGGCTGGTCGTACGCGATTTCCAGGAGATTGAGACCGCCTCTTTCTGGAAGGATTCGCCGGAGATTAAAAACGGCGAGCTTAAGACCGAAGACATCGGCACTGAGGTCTTCTTGATGCCGGCGGCCACCCACGTAGAAAAGGCGGGAACCTTTACCCAGACGCAGCGCATGCTGCAATGGCGCTTCCAGGCGGCCCCGCCGCCAGGCGATGCGAAAAGTGACCTGTGGTTCTTCTACCAACTGGGCAAGAAGATCAAGGAGCGCCTGCGCGATTCCACCGATCCGCGAGATATTCCATTGCAGAAGGTCACGTGGGACTATGTGGAAACCGAGGAAGGCGAGCCGAATTCTGAGGACGTCCTCAAGGAGATCAACGGCTACTACCTAGAGGGCCCGAAGAAGGGCGAGCTTTTGCCTGCCTTCGTGGAGATGAAAAACGATGGCAGTACCTCGGGTGGTTGCTGGATCTATACCGGCGTGTTTAAGGACGGCATTAATCAGTCCGCGCGCAAGGTCCCGGGTTCGGAGCAAAACGAGGTAGCTCCCGAGTGGGGTTGGGTATGGCCGGCCAACCGCCGTCTGCTCTACAACCGTGCTTCGGCGAAGCCTGACGGCACGCCGTGGTCCGAGCGCAAGAAGTATGTGTGGTGGGACGCTGACCAGGGTCAATGGGTTGGCGATGACGTGCCGGACTTCCCGGCTACCAAGGCCCCGGACTACAAGGCTCCGGTCGACGCCGTGGGCCCGGACGCCCTCGACGGCACCGATGCCTTCATCATGCAGGCTGATGGCCGCGGTTGGCTCTTTGCACCGACCGGGCTTTCCGACGGCCCATTGCCCACCCACTATGAGCCGCACGAGTCCCCGGTGCACAACGTGCTGTACAAACAGCAGCAATCGCCGACGCGCCTGACCATTAAGCGCCCAGACAACCTGTCGCGCCCAGAGCCTGGTGAGCCGGGCTCGGAGGTGTTCCCGTTTGTCTTTTCCACCTATCGCCTCACCGAGATGTATACTTCGGGTGCGATGTCGCGCCGACTGCCGTATTTGGCGGAGCTGCAGCCGGGCCTTTTCTGCGAGGTCGATAAGGCCTTGGCAGAAAAGCGTGGCTTGGAAAACGGTAAGTGGGCCACGATCATCTCGCCACGCGGCGTCATTGAGGCGCAGGTCTTGGTCACTGACCGCATGCAGATGATGAAGATCAATGGTGAGGAGTTCCACCAGATCGGCTTGCCGTATCACTATGGCGAGTCCGATTCCACGGCCGTCGCAGGCGATGGTGCCAATGATTTGCTGGGCCTTACGTTGGAGCCGAACGTATTCATCCAGAATTCCAAGATCGGCGCTTGCGATATCCAGCCGGGGCGTCGCCCGCGTGGTGAGGCCCGTGTGGAGATGCTCAAGGAGTATCAGAAGCGCGCGCACCTGAACCTGGATTCCGGCAATGATCTGCTCACCGTGGATGATTCCTTCACCTATAACCCAGAGCCGCAGCAGCCCGCGGATGCGGATGAGCACGGCGAGAAGGGCGAGGAAAGCGAAGAAGGTAAGTAAATGACAAATCTTCTGACCGAAAACGCGAGCCGGCATGGCTATGACAAGTACCGCCGCATGGCCTTTTTCACCGATACTTCCGTGTGCATCGGGTGTAAGGCCTGCGAGGTGGCGTGCAAGGAGTGGAACCGCAACCCGGTTGAAGGCTATGACGTCACGGGTGATTCCTATGACAACACCGGCGCACTGGGTGCAAATACCTGGCGGCACGTGGCCTTTGTGGAGCAAAACAATGACCGCATCGAGCATGCCCGCGAGGAGGGAAAGAATCTCATTTCCCTGGGTATGCCCTCGGTAGGGGTGCAGGCCCCAGAGGTTGATACCACCCCGCCGGATACGGATACGTTCCGGTGGCTCATGTCCTCGGACGTGTGTAAGCACTGCACGCATGCGGGCTGCTTGGACGTGTGTCCTACAGGCGCGCTGTTCCGCACCGAGTTTGGCACCGTTGTGGTCCAGGATGATGTGTGCAATGGCTGCGGCACCTGCGTGGCCGGCTGCCCGTTTGGCGTCATCGAGCGCCGCGATGACGGCGGTGTGGCGCTGAAGTACGACAAGACGGCCACGGTGGATTACGTGGATAATTCCCATGCCGGCGTGAACGTGCTGAAAAAGCTGAAGCAGCTTGCCCCGCAGGGACCGGACCACACGCCAGGCGAGTCGATGCCGATTAAGAATTTGGGCGTGGCCCAAAAGTGCACCATGTGCTACGACCGCCTGAAGCAGGGAGAACAGCCAGCATGTTCTAAGACCTGTCCTACTGATTCCATCCAGTTCGGCCCGTATGAAGAGATGGTGGCCGCAGCCAAGGAACGCGTGCGTGTATTGCACGAGCAAGGGCTTACCGAGGCCCGCCTTTACGGCGCCAACCAGGACGATGGCGTGGGCGGAACCGGCTCCATCTTCCTGCTTCTGGATTCACCTGAGGTCTACGGTTTGCCGCCGGACCCGCGCGTGCCGACGGCCGATTTACCGCAGATGTATAAGACCGCAGCCAAGGCTATCGGCGGCATGGCGCTGGCCGTGGCCGGTTCCTTCCTGATTGGGGGACGCAAATGAGCAACTTTGATGAGTATCGCCCACCGCAGCCGGAGCGACGCAATCGCTACCGGAAATTCGACGGTACAAAGCCGAAGAAGAAGCGGAAGCGGCCGGGCGCCGGCGCGCAGGACGGCTCCAAAGAGGAGCGCATGGCGCAAGACTTCGAGTTCTCGTCTTACTATGGCCGCCCAGTGGTGAAGGCGCCGCCGTGGGAATGGCCTATCGGCGCCTACCTCTTTCTAGGCGGTGTGAGCGGTGGCTCGGGACTCTTGGCCGCTGGTGCACAGGCCGTGGGCAATGCGCCGCTGCGTCGCACCACGCGGATCTCTGCCTTTGGCGCGGCGGCCGTGGGATCGGTCTTTTTGATTCTGGACTTGGGCCGCCCGGAACGCGCCCTGAACATGTTCCGCGTCTTCAAGGTGACCTCGCCAATGTCCATGGGCTCGTGGATTTTGTCGGGATTTGCCAGCGCGGCCGCGCTGCCGGCCGCCGCGGAAGTGGATGCGGCGACTGACCACAAGCTGCCGTTGCCGAAGTTTGTGCGCACGGCGCTGAAGAAGTCGGCCGGGCCGGCGGGCGCGGTCGCGGGCGTACTCGGTGGTCCGCTCGCGGGCTATACCGCGGTATTGCTGTCTAATACCTCGAACCCGGTGTGGAATGACATGAAAAAGCACCTGCCGTATGTTTTCGTCTCCTCGGCGGGCGCGGCGTCGTCAGGCCTGGCTATGGTGACCACTCCGGTCGAGCACGCGGGACCGGCCCGCGCGTTGGGTATGGCCGCGGCGGCCAGCGATCTGGTGGCGACCAAGGTTCTTGAAGAAGGCATGGAGCCGGAGCCGCGCGAGGCGCTGCACGAGGGCAAGCCGGGCGCGTTGATGAAGGCTTCGGAATGCTTCATCGAGGCCGGCGGTGTCGGTAGTGCAGTGGCTGCGGTGACGAAGTCGCGGGCCGTCTCGGTAGCCGCGGGGCTATCGCTGTTGGCAGGCTCGGCGTGCACGCGCTTTGGCGTGCTTAACGCCGGGCTGGAAGCGGTGAAGAATCCGGAGACCACCATCGGGCCGCAGAAGCGCCGGGCGGAAAAGCGCCGGCGCGAGCAGGGCCTCGACCACGATGTAGTGAGCCCGGACTAGTCCAGGTCCTGCAGGACGGGGGCGAGCTCCGAGCCGATGTCTTCCATGCGTTGTTGCTCGGCTGCGGAATCGCGGCCATCGCGGTGAAGGTAGTAGTTCAGCGCCACATCGCCCACGGTGGTCACGCACGTGGTAGACACTGACTCTTCGACCGGCCAGGCAGAACAATAAAAGCGCCTGTCAGCGGCGGTGAACTCGAAGGGGGAGTACTCATTGGCGGGGCGCTGCTGGGCGGCGTTTTGGGCATCGAGGTCGTCGTGCAGCAGCTCTAAGTAACGCTGTGCCGCCTCATCGGGATCCTCGGGGCACACGAGTGCGCCCTCGGCCTCATACTTCGTCCCCAGCAGGCTGACCTGCTCCTTATCCTGTGCACGGTAGAGCACTGAGAAGGAGTGTTCATCCTCGTCGGTGGAGTGCGGGTCGAGCTTCGCCTTAGCGAGCGAATCCGGCAGGGCCTCGCGCACCGCGGCAATATCAACAGGGGAGCATTCGCTTGGCGATGCCCCCCTCGGACGAGCACCCCACCAGCCCCACCCCGGCAAGGGCGATGGAGGCGAGGGCGAGGAAAGTGGGGAGGCGTCGGCGCATCTTAGGCCTTGATATAGGCATCGCCGGTGCGCTCGGTGGTGTGGCCGATGACGGGGTAGCCGGGAACCTCGCCGATGAGGAGGAGGCCGCCGGAAGTTTGGGCGTCGGCAAGCAGCACCAGCTCTTCCTCGCTCAAGGAGGTATCGAGGTGGGGACGCACCCAGTCCAGGTTGCGGCGGGAACCGCCGGGGATGAAGCCCTCCGCCAGCGCCTCTTTCGCGCCTTCGATGGTGGGCACGGCGGAAAAGTCGAGCTCCGCGGCGATGCCGGAAGCGCGGCACATTTTGTACAGGTGGCCGAGCAACCCGAAGCCGGTGACATCCGTGGCCGCACGCACGCCCGCCTCCACCGCTGCGCGGGCGGCCTCACGGTTCAAGGTGGTCATAGAATCGACCGCGGCCTGGGAGACCTCGCCGGTGGCCTTGTGCTTGTTGTTGAGGATGCCCACGCCAATGGGCTTGGTCAGGGTGATGGGCAGGCCGGGTTCGGCGGCGTCGTTGCGCATGAGCTTGTCGGGGGCCACGATGCCGGTAGCAGCCATGCCGTACAGCGGCTCGGGCGCGGTGATAGAGTGCCCACCTGTGACGGAGATGCCGGCCTCGGTGGCTATATCCATGCCGCCGCGCAGGACCTCGCGCAGCACGTCCAATCCGAGCTTTTCATTGGGCCAGCCCACCAGGTTAATGGCGGTAACCGGGGTGCCACCCATGGCATAGACATCAGACAGCGCATTGGTCGCGGCTACGCGTCCCCAGTCATAAGGGTCATTGAGCATGGGCGTAAAAAAGTCCGCGGTGGAGATGACCGCCAGACCATCTTGAATCTTTACGGCTGCGGCATCATCGCCATCGTCCAAGCCAACCAGCACGTTGGGGTCGGACTTGCCAATGAGGCCTTCGACGGCGGATTCCAACTGCCCAGCGGGAATCTTGCAGGCGCAGCCGCCACCGGCCGCGAAAGAGGTGAGCTTAATATCTTCGGTCATACGGCTATTTTACTAGTTCTACGGGAGCCCCTTGCTGCGTATTAGCGGGGAATAATGCGCAGCAAAGGAATCTCCTTGAGTGCCGCAGGAGCCACCGTGGCGCACCGCGGTGAATGTAGCGTCTGGTAGGTGTCTCGGTACCGAGGAATGCCCGTGTAAGGTGAGCACACGGAGGCGTACGTGTCCTGGTGGGCGCCCCGGTCTTCAAAACCGGTGAGGCCGAGCATCTCGGTCTGGCAGGTTCGATTCCTGTCCGTCTCCGCCACTCGCGCGCAAGGAGGAATGCCACAGTGCCCACGCCCACGCCTGCTGCCAGCTCGGATCCCCGCAGGAATATCCCCCGCATGGACGAGCTGCTCCAGCTGCCGGAAGTAGAATCCGCGCGCCACCGCCTAGCCGAGCACACCATCCGCGCGATAATCCAGGGCGCAGTCACCCAAGCGCGCCGCGGTCAGCTGCCGGTCAGTGATATACCCGCAGAAATTGCGAAGCGCCTGGAACAAAAGAATGCGCATTCCCTGCAGCCGGTCATTAACGCCACCGGCGTCATCATTCATACGAACCTAGGGCGTGCCCCGCTTCCCGGCGCCGCGGTAGAGGCCCTGCACGCTGCCGCCTCCTATACGGATGTGGAAATGGACCTGGACTCGGGCAAGCGATCCAGAAATCGCGGTACCGGCGCCACGGCCGCGCTGCTCGCAGCCTGCCCCGGTGCAGAAGATGCCCTGGTGGTCAATAACGGCGCCAGCGCCTTGCTGCTGGCTACCGCTGCGCTCGCTCCCGGCAAAGAGGTCATCATCTCGCGCGGCGAGCTCATTGAGATCGGTGCGGGCTTTCGCCTGCCGGAGCTCATCGAGTCCACGGCCACGCGCCTTAAAGAAATTGGGGCGACTAACCGTACGCACCTGGCCGACTACGAGCGCGCGCTGGGCGTCAACACCGGCGCCATCTTGAAGGTGCACCCTTCCAATTTCCGCATCGAGGGCTTTACCTCCGCAGTCGGGGTAGAGGAACTGCACCGCCTAGCGGTGGAGCACGATACGCGACTCATCGTGGACTTGGGCTCCGGCCTGCTCACCCATGACCCGGCGCTGCCAGAAGAACCAGATATCCAGGCTCAGCTGCGCGCCGGGGCCGATATCGTCATAGCCTCCGGCGATAAGCTACTTGGTGGCCCGCAGGCAGGAATCTTGCTCGGCACCAAGGAAGCGATTGCCGCGGTGAAGAAGCACCCGCTGGCGCGTGCGGTGCGCATAGATAAGCTGCGCCTCAACGCGCTGGAGGCGGCCATTTCGACGCCCTCGAATGCGGTGCAGGACGCCCTCCACCTCGATCCTCAGACCCACCGCGAGCGCACGGAAGCCATCGCGCAGGCAGTTGGGGCAGAAGTGGTGCCTCATGATGGCCGCGTGGGCGGTGGCGGGGCGCCCGAATACCCGCTGCCGGGCTATGCAGTGAGCCTGCCTGAGCACTATGCGGACGCGCTGCGCCGCCAGGACCCGCCCGTGGTAGGCCGCGTGCATCAGGGCCGCTGCTTGGTGGATATTCGCTGCGTTCCCGCTCACCACGACGCCACGGTTATTGCCGCTATTAAGGCGGTGGGCTAGGTGTACGTCGTCGCTACTGCCGGCCATGTGGACCACGGCAAATCCACCCTGGTCCGGGCTCTTACGGAGATGGACCCGGACCGCTGGGAGGAAGAAAAGCGCCGCGGCCTGACCATTGATTTGGGGTTTGCCTGGACCACGCTGCCTTCTGGCGCGGATGTGGCTTTCGTAGATGTGCCCGGCCATGAAAAATTCCTGGGCAATATGCTCGCTGGCGTGGGCCCAGCCCCGGTCGTCCTCTTCGTGGTGGCGGCCGATGAGGGATGGCAGGCCCAGTCCACCGACCACCGCGATGCCTTGCGTGCGCTGGGAGTAAAGCATGGCATCATTGCGCTCACTCGCAGCGACCGCGCCACCGTGGACCGCACCGCAGAAATCCGGACGCAGCTGGCCGGTACCCCGCTTGCCGACGCCCCCATTATCCCCGTATCCGCCCCCACCGGCGAAGGCATTGCGGCGCTGCGGCAGGTGCTCGATGAGGTCCTTGCCGCTGCGCCCGCTCCCGATGAGCAGGCACCCGTGCGCCTGTGGGTGGACCGCGCCTTTAGCGTGAAGGGCGCGGGCACCGTGGTGACCGGAACGCTTTCCGCGGGCACCCTGCGCGTGGGCGATAGCCTTAAGGTGGCCGCGGCCGGTGGGGAAAGGGACGTGGAAATCCGTGGCCTCCATAGTGAAAATCGTGCGCAGGATTCACTCGGCCCCGTCACTCGCGCGGCCGTCAACCTGCGTGGGGCGGATGCCGCCGATATCCACCGCGGCGACGTGCTGCTAACCCCGGGTGCGTGGCGTATGGTGGACCACCTTGATGTGCGCCGCACCTTTGGCGCGGAGCTCGACGGGCTGCCCGATAACCTCGTCGTGCACACCGGTACTGCCGGGGTAGAGGCCCACCTGCGTCCCCTGTCCGCCGATTTCGCGCGCATCAGCCTGGCGCACCCGCAGCCGCTGCGGCTCCTTGATCGCTTCGTAGTGCGCAGCCCTGGCGGCCGGCACGTCGTCGCCGGCGTAGAGACAGTAGACCTGCGCCCGCCGGAGCTTAACCGGCGCGGAGCCGCCCGCCGCCGCGCAGAAGATCTCAGCGCCCAGCACTCATTCCGCGATCCTGCCACTTACCTGCGCCGCGTCGGCTTTGCCCGTGTGGATGACTTAGCCCGCGATGGCTTTACTACCGCAGCGCCGCCGCAAGGCATTATCGCCTTCCGCGACTGGTGGATTGCCGCCTCCCAAGTTACGCGGTGGAAGCACGCGCTTACCGACGCCCTGCACGCCCACGCCGCCGCACATCCCCTGGCACCGGGAATGCCCCGCAAGGCGGCCATGGACGCCCTCGGCCTGCAAGAAGAAGGCTTGCTGGGCCTTGCCATCGCCGCTGCGAAGGTGGAAAGCAGCGAGGGAGTGCTGCGCCTTCCCGGGCAACGGGCGGACCTCGGCGCGGCGGAGCGCGGGGTCGTTGCCATCGAGGAAAGGCTTAAGGCAGAACCTTTTGTGGCCCCCGAGGCAGATGATCTCACGGAGCTGGGCCTGGGCCCCAAGGAGCTTGCCGCCGCCGAGCGCGCCGGGCGCCTCCTGCGCCTCAAGCAGGGAATCGTGCTCTTGCCCTCGGCACCGGAGGAAGCACGCCGGCGGCTGGCCGAACTAGAGCAGCCCTTTACGCTTTCGGCAGCCCGTAAAGCGCTGGGCACCACGCGGCGGGTAGCCATCCCGCTGCTGGAATACCTCGACGCCCAGCGGATTACTCGCCGCGGCGACGGGGGCCAACGCACCCTGCGCTAACAAGGCCCCTGAGTCCGGTCGCCGCACCTATTTGCGGTGATTGCCCCCGCGGTGGTGAGAGGTTTCGCGGGCCACGCGCCGGGCTCGCACGCGCGCGGATTCGGAGGAAAAGCGGCCCGGTTCTTCGGCTACCGGCAGCGCACGCCAGCTGAAATTCTGCTCTGCTGGGATGGAGGAGACCAACTCCGCCAGCTTGGCGCTGGCCTGCGGTTGTTGTGTTTGCTCATTGTGCTGCTGAGCTGGCGCATCTGGATTAGCGGGTGCAGCCGGCTGGGCCTGTGGCCCTTTCGGGCGGCGCGAGCCGGTGGGCCGGGCCGTCACGACGGCCTCGCCGGAGAGCGTGTGCTCCCAGACCTCGGGCTGAGCCGGTGTGGCTGCGGGCGCAGCGGCGGGAATCGCAGGTTGTGGGGCAGGCACGCGCAGCGGTGGAACAGCGGGGGAGAAGAGCTCCGCGGTGGTGGCCTCATCGGCGGGGATATCGACGGCAAGCATGCCGTGGCTCGCGTAGGCGCGGGCAGAAAGCCCCGCCCCAGAACCGTTTGCCGCAGCGAATGCGGCGCGCAGTCCAGGGAGCGCGGCACTGTCGCTGAGGGGGCCGAGAACCGTATCGTCGCAGGTCGCCACCGCGGTGCCGGCAAGGTCGTCCAGTGTGACGAAAAATTGCTGCGTGCCCATCTGCTCAAGCTGAGCGGGCGATAGGTCGCCGGCGGCGGCATCGATCAGCACGCCTCGTCCGCCGGAGAGCAGCGCGGTTCCTTGCGGTTGGTCATTGACCGGCACCATCCACGGCCACAGGCCCAGTGACACGGCAACCTCGACTTGGCCGTCAACTACCTCCACGGTGGCGATCGTCTGTGGCTGTGCAGAGGAAGCCTTCAATCGCTCCAAGGCGGGATACTCCGCCGCCTCGACCTCGTCCAGAAACCCTAAGAAGCCGAAGTCTGAGCGAACGCGCCAGCCGTTGGTGTAGGTATCGGGTTCTAGGGAGACGTCGACAAGCGCAGCGTGCTTCGCCACGCCGGGGATACTCAATGCGGTGCCCAGCACTGGGTGCTCGAGGACCGCAACATGCTCCACGCCGAAGTAACTAGTCGCGAGCGGGTATAGCGCCATAGAAAGTCACTCCCAAGGTTAAAGGCCGGTAAACAATGCGTAGCTCATTTTACGCATATGGGGGATAGGGCTGGCGCCAGCTTTATATCCTGCGAGTTTCTATTAATGTGTAGACAGCTCTCTTAAAAGTGAAACCCGGAAAACAAAATAGGAGTAGAACCATCTCTTCTTTACCGTCTTCCTCATCCCGCCCTGTGCGTGGGGTGAATAATTCGGAGGAAAGCAAAAAGCGCACCCGCAACGCCAAGCGCATTCTCAAAGACATTATGTACCCGCATAATATCCACCCCGCACTGGTGCCGGGCGTTGCCATTGAGGACCAGAAGGTCAAGTATGGAGTAGACAAGCCGATCCTTTTTGTGGTCGGCGGACTGGTCGTCGCCTTCGTAATCTGGGGTGTGATTGCGCCCGAGCAGGTCTTCGATGCTTCTTCGGCAGCGCTCGATTGGGTGATGCGTAACTTGGGCTGGATCTTTACCGCCTTGGCGACGTTCCTGATGTTTTTGCTCATCATCTTGGCCATTTCAAAGTACGGCAAAATCCCTCTCGGACTAGATGGGGAGAAGCCGGAATTTTCCACGGTGAGCTGGGCTGCGATGCTCTTTGGCGCCGGCATTGGCATCGGCATTATCTTCTTCGGCCCCTTCGAGCCGCTGAGCTACTACCTTTCGCCGCGCCCTGGTGCCTATGAGGCCGCGAGCGATGAAGCGGTGCTGGGCGCCATGGCGCAGGCAGCCATGCACTGGGGCCTTAATGCGTGGGCGATTTATGCCATCGTGGGCCTGTGCGTGGCCTACGTGTCCTTCCGCCGCGGCCGCGTGCCGCTGATGAGCTCCATCCTGATGCCGCTCTTTGGCAATCGCTCCTCTGATTCCCTGCCCGCGCGCATCATCGATGGCTTAGCCATTATTGCCACTCTCTTCGGCACCGCCGCCACGCTGGGCATCGGTGCGCTGCAGATCGGCCGCGGCGTGGAATTGGTCAGCGGCTGGTCTACCACCGGCAACACCGCGGCGCTGGTAATCATCGTGGTCCTGTCCATCGGAACGATCTTCTCGGCCGTCTCCGGCGTGGCGAAGGGCATTCGGTGGCTCTCCAATATCAACCTGGTGCTGGCCATGGCCCTGGCCTTGTTCTTCTTCGTCGTGGGGCCGACCGCCTTCTTGGCCAATATGCTGCCGGCCGTGGTGATTGAATATCTCGATGAAATGCCGCAGATGCTCTCTGCCAATATGGGCCAGGGGGAAGACATGGTTGCGTTCCTGTCCTCCTGGACCACCTTCTACTGGGCTTGGTGGGTATCGTGGTCGCCATTCGTGGGCGTCTTCGTAGCCAAGATTTCGCGCGGGCGAACCATCCGCCAGTTCGTGCTCGGTGTGTTGCTTATTCCCTCGGCCATCATTGTTGCCGCTTATACCATCCTGGGCGGTACCACCATTTGGTTGCAGCGCCGCGATGGCGATATCGCCTCAGATGGCACTATTGATTCCATGCCGGCGGCAGAAGACATCTTCTTCAAGGTCTTGGACCACTTCCCAGGAGCGGAGTGGATGGCGCCCATCGTCATCATCATGCTGGTGGTCTTCTTCATTACCACGGCTGACTCCGCATCCATTGTGAACTCGCAGCTCACCCAGCGCGGCAACCCCAAGCCCAACCCGGCAGTAACGGTCTTTTGGGTGGTATGTATGGCTGGCATTGCCGTGGTCATTTTGCTTGCCGGTGGCCGTAATGCGCTGCAGGGCCTGCAGAACCTTATTACGGTGACGGCTTTGCCTTTCGCGGTTATCATCGTGCTCATGTGCATCGCGTTGGTGCGCGAGCTGCGCCATGATCCTGCCTCCATCCGTCATTTCTACGAGGACGAAGCGGTCTCTAATGCGATCGTGCGGGGCGTGCGCGATTATGGCGATAACTTTGCCCTGTCTATCGAGCCGACAGACGGCGACTACGCAACGGGCGCGCACTTTAACTCCACTGCAGCAGAGGTGACCGATTGGTACGCGCGCACGGACGAAGAGGGCCGCGCCGTGGGCTATGACTATGAGGCGGGCGAGTATGTGGACAACGATCCATCTATCAAGAATGGCGAGTTCATCTCGCCGGTGCCGGAGGATAAGGAAGAAAATTAATACTTGACAATTATTGGCTGGTAGGGTGCCAGCTATGACTTTTAGTACCTTTGCCTTTGCCTTCGCCTTGGTGCTGCTGTCGGGTCTATCGACCTCGATTGGCGGCGCTTTGGCGGTGGGAAGGCGCCAGCCGGGGCCGGCTTTTATGGCCGCTGCACTGGGGCTTTCGGCCGGCGTGATGCTGTATGTCTCCTTTATGGAGATCCTGCCGGAAGGCATTGCGCAGCTTTCCGACGCCCTCGGCGAGGAAACCACCGGCACCTGGGCCGCCGTCGGGGCGTTCTTTGCTGGCATCGCCGTCATCGCCATCATTGACCGGCTCGTGCCGGAGGAGATTAACCCCCATGAGCCGGCCACCACGGCCGAAGAAGCCCGCCGCAAGAAGCTAATGAAAACCGGCGTATTTACCGCCTGCGCGCTGGGCCTGCACAATTTCCCCGAGGGGTTTGCCACCTTCCTATCCGGCCTGGATTCTAAGGAAGTTGCGGTGCCGGTGGCGGTGGCCATCGCCATTCACAATATCCCGGAAGGCATTGCGGTGGCTGTTCCGCTGCGCGAGGCCACTGGCTCCCGCAAGAAGGCCTTTTGGTGGGCCACCTTGTCTGGCCTGGCCGAGCCGCTCGGCGCGCTCATCGGCTTCGGCCTTCTCATGCCGGTTATTGGTCCGGCGACGATGGGCATTAGCTTCGCCGCCATCGCCGGCATTATGGTCTTTATCTCGCTGGATGAGCTATTGCCCACCGCGGAGGAGACCGGCGAGCACCATCACGCCATTTACGGCTTGATTGCCGGCATGGCCGTGATGGCGGTTTCGCTGATGCTATTTATGTAGCCGGCTATGCAGCCGGGCTACGGAGCGTTAAGCTTCCGCCGGCTCGGCAGAAGTGGCCGAAGTCTTGCCAAAGGAGGCCTTAACCGCCATCACGATGGTGGCAACGACTACGCCAAGCACCAGGCCGCAGACCATGGACATGCCGGTATCTGCCAGCCATGCCAGGGCGCCATTGGAGATATTCTCGGTCGTGGACGCGATGAATTCGTGGGGCTGATCCATGCCGAACTCGTGCAGGCCCTTGACCACGATATGGCCGCCTACCCACAGCATGGCGGCGGTACCGATGACGCCGATGATATCCAGCACGATCGGCATGCCCTTGACCAAGGCGTTGCCCACCGTGGACTTGCCATCGTGGCGCTTATTGAGGGCCATGCCAATATCGTCCATCTTGACCAAAAGGCCAACGGCGCCGTAGACACCCAGGGTCAGCAAGATGCCGACGAAGATGAGGGCACCCAGGCGCATCCAAAATGGCTCGTTGATGACCTCATTAAGGGAAATGACCATGATCTCGGCAGACAAGATGAGGTCGGTGGTGATAGCGGACTTAACTAGGCTGTCCTCGGCATCGGCGCCCTTTTCCTGGACTGACTCGGTCTCCTTTTCCCGGTGGGGGAGAACGTGGTGCAGGATCTTCTCCGCACCTTCAAAGCACAAGAAAGTACCGCCGCACATCAGGATGGGGGTGAGTGCCCACGGTGCGATCCAAGAGAGGATCATGGCGATGGGCAAGATGATGACGAGCTTATTGATGAGCGAGCCCTTGGTGATGCGCCAGATCATCGGCAGCTCGCGTTGCGGCTTGATTCCCTCCACGTATTGCGGGGTTACGGCAGCATCGTCGACCACCACACCTGCGGCCTTCACGGAAGTTTTGCCCGCGAGGGCGGCCACATCGTCAACGCTGGAGGCAGCGGAGCGGGCGATCAGGGCGACGTCGTCAAGCAGGGCAAAAAGGCCACCGGCCATAAATTATCCTTCTGGGGTTAAGGTGATGTTATCGGACCACGTTAAGTGTATCCCCTGATGCGCCAGCCAAGCCATCGCATCATCACCGCTGCGAGTAATGCCCTCGACCGCGGCAAGTGTAGTGTCGATCGCTTTCTCGGCGTCCTCGGCAGAAATCAAGCCAGCGGAGGTCGCGGCAGAGAGCTCATCAATATCGAGCACGGAAATGGGCTTGCCGCGGGTGGCAACAAGATCCACATAAAGATCGCGGGTGGTCCACACCGTGCCATCGCGCTGGATTTCGGCCACATCAATATAAAAGTCTTGGTGGACGTCTACGCCGGGGCGGAAATGGAAAATATTGGCGCGCAGGTTGAGATCGGGCAGCAGCCACGATTCCAAGTACCCGAAGCGTGGGTGGTCGGCGCCGCGTGCCATGTAGAGGCCGAACTCCGTCTCGGTGTACGTGTCGACCTCGCGCAGGAATCCCTTGGGATCGGTATTGGTGTACTCGGCGGTATTAAAGGTCTCGCGCTTGACCGGATGGAGATCCACCGGCATCTACTTCACCTCAAGGAAGGCGGCGGTCGGGGCAAAATTGCAGCGGGATTCCTGGGTGTTCACGCCGCCAGAAAGCAGCGCGATGACGGTGCCCTTGCCGGTCTGGGCGGTGCCGGACAAGGTGGTAGGGCCGTCCTGATTGATGCCATTGTTATTCAGTGGGGTGACACCGCTGCGCAGGGTGTCAAGGTTGAACCACTGCACGTTCATCCCGCCTTGTTCGCGCGCGGCCGGTGGGGTGCCAAGAGCGGTGAAGAGGAATACGGTTTCACCGGGCTTTGCGCCCGGTGCCGGCATTTCGGTGGGGCCGGGAACGGCGATGGCCGAGCCCATGGCATCGCTGGTGCCGTCGATGCAGTGTGCGGAGACCGTGGGCCAGTAGAACTGGCGGAAGTTCGGGTTATTGCCCTCCGGCATGGCTACCCCGTCCTTGCCATCGCCGCCGCCGGCGAAGAACGCGAGGCCCGAGAGGATAGCGTTGCGAACATCCTCGGGAATCCACGGTTGTGCCGCAAAAGCGCGGATGCGGTCCTGGGTTTCCTGGTTGGGGCGGCCGAGCTCGTCCAGTGGGCTATGGGAGGACGCCTGCTGCACCAAGGAAGAAAGATCCGGTGCGGAAGCCTGCGCTGGGGCGACGAGGGGAGAGGCGAGGCCGATGAGCGCGGCCGTGGCAGCGGCGATATAACCGGTGCGGCCGGACAGGCGCCAGGTGGTGCGGGCGTGGCTCACGTTATCAATTCCTTGGGTGCGGTCTCGGGAAGGGCGGTTAAACCCCAGTTGTCACATTTGTAACAATATTACCTACAGTAACGATAGTGATGGCTGGGGGAGTGTCAAGTGCTTTGGCAATCTATAAGATTTTTCGCCCGTTCTATACGGTGCGTTACGGGGTAAAGCCATCCCCAATGCTGCACTTGGCCCTTTAAGGGGGTATCGTGGGAGCTCGTTCAAGATCAATTTCGCGCGCGCAAGCGCTGTAGATCCTCCGAAGGAGAACCCCACTAGTGAGTAATACCGAGTTCCGTAATGTTGCCATCGTCGCGCACGTTGACCATGGCAAGACCACCCTGGTCAACGGCATGCTGGAGCAGTCCGGCGCCTTTGGTGACCACGGTGAACACACGGACCGCGTCATGGACTCCAATGATCAGGAGCGCGAGCGCGGCATTACCATTCTGGCCAAGAACACGGCCATTCACCGCAAGGGCCTGGGCAAGGACGGCCAGGACCTGATTATTAACGTCATCGACACCCCAGGCCACGCCGACTTCGGTGGCGAGGTCGAGCGCGGTATTTCCATGGTGGATGGCGTTGTCTTGCTCGTCGATGCCTCCGAGGGTCCGCTGCCGCAGACCCGCTTCGTGCTCACCAAGGCACTAGAAGCCAAGCTGCCGGTTATCATCTGCGTGAACAAGACTGACCGCCCAGATGCCCGCATCGACGAGGTTGTCTCCGAGTCTCAGGACCTGCTGCTGGAAATCGCCGCCGGCCTGGAGGACGAGGAAGCTGCGGCCGCCGCCGAGGAGCTGCTGGACCTTCCGGTTCTCTACGCTTCCGGCCGCGCCGGCGTTGCCTCCACCGAGAACCCAGGCGATGGCAACGTCCCTGAAGGCGAGGATCTGCAGCCGCTTTTCGACGTCATCTACAACGTCCTCCCAGAGCCCTCCGCTACCGTCGACGCCCCGCTGCAGGCGCACGTGACCAACCTGGACGCCTCCGACTTCCTGGGCCGTATCGCGCTGCTGCGCATCTACGCCGGCCGCATCAAGAAGGGCCAGCAGGTGGCCTGGATCCACTACGACGAGGATGGCAACCAGCACACCAAGACCGTGAAGGTCGCCGAGCTGCTGCGCACCGTTGGCTTCGAGCGCCAGCCCGCGGAGGAGGCCATCGCCGGCGATATCGTAGCCATTTCCGGTATCTCCGATGTCATGATTGGTGACACCATCGCCGATCCGGAAAACCCTGAGGCTCTGCCGCGCATCACCGTGGACGAGCCGGCCATCTCCATGACCATCGGCGTCAATACCTCCCCGATGGCAGGACAGGGCGGTGGCGATAAACTTACCGCGCGTATGGTCAAGGCCCGGTTGGAGCAGGAGCTTATCGGTAACGTGTCCCTGCGCGTGCTGCCTACCGAGCGCCCCGATGCTTGGGAGGTCCAGGGCCGCGGCGAGATGGCGCTATCCGTGCTCATCGAGTCCATGCGCCGCGAGGGCTTCGAGCTGACCATCGGCAAGCCGCAGGTTGTGACCAAGGAAATCGACGGCAAGACCTACGAGCCATACGAGATCCTCACCATTGACTCCCCGTCCGAGCACCAGGGCGCTATTACCCAGCTGTTGGCTGGCCGCAAGGGTCAGATGCAGGCCATGGACGTTCGCGAGGGCGACTGGGTGCGCATGGTCTTCCGCGTTCCTGCTCGCGGTCTCATTGGCTTCCGCACCCAGTTCATGACCGAGACACGTGGTGCCGGCATTGCCAACTCCATTTCCGACGGCCTGGATGTCTGGGCCGGCGAGATCAAGTCCCGCCCGACCGGCTCTCTCGTGGCTGACCGTACCGGCCAGATCACTCAGTACGCGCTGATGCAGCTGGCTGACCGCGGCAACTTCTTCGTCGAGCCGGGCGCCGAGGCTTATGAGGGCATGGTCGTTGGTGCCAATAACCGCGATGAGGATATTGACATCAACATCACCAAGGAAAAGAAGCTGACCAATATGCGCTCCGCTACTGCGGATGCCACCGTCACCCTGGCCAAGGCGCACACCCTCTCCTTGGAAGAAGCACTGGAATTCTGTGGTAACGACGAGTGCGTCGAGGTCGCCCCGGACGTCCTGCGCGTGCGCAAGGTGGAGCTTTCCGCTACCGACCGCAAGCGTGCTGCTGCTCGCAAGAAGCAGATGAATAAGTAATAAGCCGCACCCTAGGTGGTGGTGATTGCCGCTGATGTGGCCACCATCGCCGCAACCGCTGCCGCCTCCTCAACTACGGCCTTGACCGCTGAGGAGGCGGTTTTGTCATACTCCACCTCTTTTTTGATGTCCTGAATGCGTGCCCGCATCTCCCGGCGCTTCATTCCCTCCGCATTGTTTTTCAGCAGGGTATAGGCGCCGCTGACCTCGCGGAGAATATCGAGAATAATGACGTCGTTGACCTCGGCCGGCCGCTGCGCCTCCAGCACCGCAACCAACCGTTCGCGCAGTTCCTTTTCCAGCTCCAAGTCCGTCATGATGTAGCGGTCGCCGCTTATCTGCCACCACTTGGCCTTTTCCACGTCGAGCTGTCCATTTGCGTGGAAATCCAACGCGATGATTTCCCGCGGGGTAAACCACGAGGCCTCCAAGAGGCTCTGCATGCTGGTGGCTTTGTGTTGCTGCAGCTCCTCCCAGGCCCAAGCCAACACGGGGTGCTCTGGGCGCTGTGGAGTGGTCTCTACCTTCTTCTTCTCACCGAGCTCTACGTGACCGCCCAGCAGCAGGTCCGCGAGTACGGTGGCGCGCAGGGCGGCCTCATTATTGGATACCCAGTCTTCCTTCTTGCCGTTGTCCTTGGTTAGTAGAAGGAACATTTCTTGGCAGATGAGCATCGGGGCCTCCTTAAAAGTTGCGGTCTATGGCCGAGTCTAGCGCCAATAATCTTCGTTTCGGCGGGGGAGAGGGACTAAAGTAGTCCGCGATGAAAAAGAATCCGGCTTCACCAAGGCGCGCGGCGTCGGCAATCGCAGCGGTACTCAGCACCGCCAGCCTTGCACTACTTAGCGCCTGCGCGGCTAACCCCGGCCCACCACCGGTGGTGGAGGAAAATGCCTCCGTGCTGCAAGAAGATCAGACCACCACCACGCCTACCCCGGAAGAAGAGCAGCCGCAGGATGCCGACTCCGCCAAGCGCCCCACCATCTCGGTGGGCGTGGACCCCTTGCGCGCGGGATTGAACCCGCACCTGGTGGCCAATAACTCCGAGCTGGTCGACCAGATTGCAGAACTGGTGCTGCCCTCAGCGTTCCACAACGGGCAAAGGGACGCCGATATCCTCGAATCCGCCTCTGAGGTCACCGCGCCTAAGGGCATGGTGCAGCGGGTGCGCTACGTCATTGCCTCGCCCGCACAATGGTCCGATGGCACACCCATTTCCGGTGCGGACTTTAGCTACCTGTGGAAGCAGATGACCACTACCGCCGGTGTGCGCGATCCTTCCGGCTACCACGCCATATCGGCTGTTAATACCTCCGATGGCGGCCGCGTAGTCACCGTGGATTTCTCCGAGAAGGTGAAAGATTGGCACCTGCTTTTTCATAATTTGTTGCCTTCCCACCTGCTGCAGGACGATAACTTCGGCTCCGCCTTGGCCGATAAGATTCCGGCATCGGCCGGGCGCTTCCTCGTCGATAGCGTGGACCGCGGCCGCGGAGTCATTACCTTGAACCGGAACGACCGCTTCTGGGGTGCCAATCCGGCGCAGGTGGACGTCATTCAGCTGCGCGAGGTGCGCGATAGCACCCAGGCGCTTAATATGCTGCGCTCCGGGCAGATTGGTTTCGCGGACTTCACGCCTGGCCAAACCTCGCAGGAAGCACTGGGCCTTTTGGGGCATGTTTCCGATAAGACACTGACCCGCCCGCGCCAACTGCGCCTGCACATGTCCACCGCGGATGAAGCTCTGGAAGAAAGGGCCGCGCGCCGCGGATTGGCCTCGCTGATTGATACGGACCAGGTCGCGCGCTTGGCCACCGGCCGCGCCTCCAACCTCGAACCGGGGAATAACCCCATTAGTAAGGACACGGATCTCACTGCGCTGCGCACTCGCGCTAGTAAGAAGCCGATTCGCTTTGCGGTAGACCCCACCAGCCCCACGGCCTTGGCCGCGGCCAATACGCTTTATGACGTCCTCGAAGCCCACGGGATCGCCGCCGAGGTGGTGTCCGAGCGCCTGACCACGATCACCTCCAAGCTCCTGCCCGAAGGTGAGGTGGATGCGGTAGTGACCTGGGAGGATATCTCCCTGAACTCGGTGGCCGCGGCAAATATCTTCAGCTGCGATGACAAGCAGCCGCTCGCCGGCGACCTGTCCGGAATCTGCCCGGAGAACGCGGAGGAGATTCGCGAGGAGATTTTATCCGGCGCCCTGAGCCCAAAGGAAGCACTCGGACGCATTCGCGATGTGAACTCTAAAGAAGCTCTCTACGTGCCTTTGGTGGATGAGACGCGTATCCACGCGCTCGGGGAGGGTATTGTAGGCCCCGGCCAAAGCATCGATGATTGGGACGAGGGTCTTATCACCGCGCCCCGCTGGAGGATAGATGAAGACTAAGGACCTAACCGGCTACCGCGTGGTGGCAGTGCACGCCCACCCGGATGATGAAACCCTCTTTATGGGTGGCACCCTGGCAACTCTAGCCGCACGCGGCGCCGAGGTTATCGTCATTACGCTTACCTTGGGCGAGGACGGCGAGGTCATCGGCGAGCCTTACCAAGGCTTGGCCGATCATGATCAGCTCGGCGGTTTCCGCGCCCGCGAATTGGCCAATGCCCTCGATGCCCTGGGCGTCAAGGGCATCCAACTGGGCGGTTTCGGCCACTTCCATGACTCCGGCATGGCAGGCTCTCCCTCGCACGAGAACCCGCGTGCACTGGTCAATCGCATCGAGGAGGCGGCCGATTTCCTGAGCGACGAGCTCGAGGCGATTCACCCCCACGCCATCTTGACCTACGGGCCCGATGGCGGCTATGGCCACCCGGACCACATTGCGGTGCATAAGGCGGTGATGAAGGCGGCGTCGCCAAGCACGCGCATTTGGTACGGCATTTTTGAACGCGCCGCCAACTATGCCGGTTTGGACACCCTCGATGCGCCGGCGGGGTGGACCAAGCCCAGCCAGGAGTACCTAGACAATTTCACCAACGAGGGCGCGGACGTCACCGTCGCTCTTTCCGACGCCGCCCTGGACGCCAAGCGCTGCGCTATGCGCGCCCACGCCTCCCAAATCTGGGTGGCCGATGGCACCACCACCCGCACCAACCCCGAGGCCGCCGTGGCCGCGCTGCACGAACCCGAGCACGTGCCCGGAGCCTATGGCCTATCCAACCTGCTGGTCATGCCCCTGCTGCGCGCCGAGTACTTCCAGCTGGGCCAGGGTGAGCCGGCCGATGACTTGCTGGGCGGCCTATAATGCGCACGGATTTTAGTCGCGGCGAGCAGGTCACCGGCCTAGTGTGGCTGGCCATCGGCGCGTTGCTATCGGTCTTTCTTGAGGTCATCTACCTCACCGCCCGCATTCCGCTATCCAATGGGGCGAGTGTGGCTTTTCCCATCACCATCCTGCTTGCGTGGTGGTTTAACTCCGTGCTCACCCGCACCGCCCGGCTATGGAGCCCCGCGCCGATGGTCGGCGCCATCCCGCTCATCGTTTGGTGCCTGGGCTTTTTCGCCTTCATGCTCCTCGTACCGATGACAGGAGACATGCTCTTGGCCAATAATATTCTCAGCCTGCTCCTGCTTTTGGCCGGGATAGGCGGGGGCGTTTGGCCATTTTTCAAGCAGAAGTGACATACTGTTAAACATCCCAAATCCGAGAAATCAGGAAGCTTCAAGGAATCTCCATGACTTATACGATCGCACAGCCTTGCGTTGACGTAATGGACCGCGGCTGCGTTGAGGAATGCCCTGTTGACTGCATCTATGAGGGCAAGCGCATGCTCTACATCCACCCGGATGAGTGCGTGGACTGCGGCGCCTGCGAGCCGGCTTGCCCAGTCGAGGCCATCTTCTACGAGGATGACGTTCCCGATGAGTGGCTGGACTACAACGACGCCAACGCGGCCTTCTTCGATGACCTGGGCTCCCCGGGCGGCGCGGCAGCCCTTGGGCCACAGGACTTTGACGTCCCGATGATTGCCGCGCTTCCGCCACAGAATCAGGAGTAAGACATGGCACGCACACCGCTAGGAAAGACGCTTCCAGACTTCCCCTGGGATTCGCTGGCCGGCGCCAAGAAGAAGGCCCAGGCCCACCCGGGTGGAATCGTTGACCTCTCGGTGGGCAACCCCGTTGACCCTGTGTCCCCGGGCGTGCAGCTCGCGTTGACCGCGGCCGCGCAGAACCCTGGTTACCCGCAGACCGCCGGCACCCCGGAGCTGCGCGAGGCCATCGCCGCCGCGCTCACCCGCCGCTATAACATGCAGGTTGACCGCGTCCTACCGGTGGTCGGCACCAAGGAGGCCATCGCCTGGCTGCCCACGCTTCTGGGTATGCGCGGCGAGACCGTCGCCTTCCCCTCGGTGGCCTATCCCACCTATGAGGTGGGCGCCTTGCTCGCCGGTGCTAAGCCGCTGCGCGCGGATTCCGATTTCCAGGATGCCTCCCTGGTCTTTTTGAATTCGCCCTCCAATCCCACCGGCCGCGTCCTCGGCGTGGAGGAGCTGCGCCGCATCGTGGCGTGGGCACGGGAGACCGGCGCCATCATCGCCTCCGATGAGTGCTATATGAGCCTGGGCTGGAACGACGATAATCCGCCGGTGTCCATCCTTGATCCGCGCGTGACCGATGGCGATAACACCGGCCTCATCGCCATGCATTCGCTGTCCAAGACGGCGAATATGGCCTCCTACCGCGCCGGCTTCTTCGCGGGCGATAACGAGCTCATCGCCGAGCTGCTGCAGCTGCGCAAGCACGCTGGCCTCATCGTTCCAGGCCCCATCCAGGCCGCCATGGTCGCCGCGCTAAACGACGACGACACCGAGGCCCTCCAGCGCAACCGCTACGCCTCCCGCCGTGCGGTGCTCATGCACGCGCTTGTCGACGCCGGCTTTACCATCGACCACTCCGATGCCGGCCTGTACTTGTGGGCCACCCGGGGCGAGAATTGCCGCGAGACCATCGACTGGCTGGCTGAGCGCGGCATCCTCGCTGCCCCGGGCGACTTCTACGGCCCGGCCGGCGAGAAGCACGTGCGCATCGGCCTCAATGGCGCCGATGAGCGCATCGATGCCGCCGTCGACCGCCTCGCCGGTGCCTAATTCGGGCAGGCCTCCCGCCCGCGCGGGCATCTCCCCGCGCAAAACGGTCCTGCGTGGCCGCGTGCCGGAGGAAGGGGAGTACTTCGCCGCCCGTGCCGGCGACTCTCCCTTTTCGCCCGGCACCGTGCTGCCGCCCGGCGCCGCACTTTCACACCCCGTGCCCGCCTGGTACCACCCTGCGGTGCCGCCGGAGCCCCCGATTCCTTTCGACTACTCCGTGGTCCACGCCGACCGCGACCTCATCGTGGCCGATAAGCCGCACTTCCTGCCCACGACCACCAACGGCCGCCTCCAACGCGAAACGCTGCAAACGCGCCTGCGCGTGGACTTTGGCGAGGACGACATCGTACCCCTGCACCGCCTGGATCGCCTGACCGCTGGCCTCGTCATCTGCTCCCGCAATCCCGAAACCCGCGCCGCCTACCAGCGCATCTTCCTGGAGGGGAGTGCGGTGAAGAGGTATCGGGGCGTCGTCAAGCAGCCGCTTTTCATAGACCGGGAAATTGACCTGCGCATGCGCAAGCCCCGCGGAGCGCGCCAGGTGCTCGTGGCCCCCGAAGGCACACTGACCTCCACGTACGTACGCGCCGCCGGCCGGGAGGTGACCATGTGGCCGCGCACCGGCCATACCCACCAGCTGCGCGTGCTGCTCAATTACCTCGGCCACCCACTGCTTGGCGACGATACCTATCCTACCCCGCGCAAGCTCGACCTCTATGGTTTCCGAACCCCGCTCGCCCTGCTCCACGAGGCTATAACTTTTATAGATCCTCTATCACATTCCGAGCGTCAATTTTTCAGTTCCCAGGCTTTAAGAACTACAATCGAGTAGTTATTTAATCACTGGCTAGAAAGGCGGCCCATGGCAGACCTCAGCGTCGCGCGCTTTGTGTCCAATTTTGGGCAGTTTCTCAAATTCGGCATCGTCGGCGGTTCCGGTACCGCGGTAAATCTCATCACCTCGGTCCTGGCGAAGAAGTGGGGCTGGGCATGCTTCGAAGCGATGCCCAATGACCCGCTGGTCAACCTCTTCGGAACCCAATTTCACCTGCGCTGGTTCATGCTCTATTCCACCATCGCTTTCTTAGTCGCAAATACGTGGAACTACCAGCTCAACCGCATGTGGACCTTCAAGTCAGTGTCTAAAGTGTCCTGGATCCGCGGATTCTTCCCCTTCCTGCTCGCCGGTATTGGTGCCTTCGTGGTGTCGATGGCGATTCAGCATCTGCTGATGAATCCCACCTCTCCGCTCCATTTGCCGGCCGATATTCTGGATGATTCCACCGGCCTGCGCACGATGTATTACTGGGCAAACGCCATTTCCATCATCGTGGCGATGCCCATCAACTTCGTCATCAACAAGCTGTGGACCTTCCGCTCGAAGCCGAAGGCGCCTCAGGTTGTCCAGGAAACTGAACCTGCCTAGCCAGGTCCCGGGCCGGCCTCATCCGCCTCGCTCTGTCCCGCCCCTTGGCCGCATCGCCTTTCGCCCCACCGCCCTTCGCGCTCACCAGCGCACGGCGATGGGGCTTTTTCTAGCTGCCGGTGAGCGGGAAGGGGGGCGTCGGCAAGCAATGCTCCCGTCGCGGTCACCGGCATCCCTTCGACGACGGTGAGTGGGCCTCTCGGTGAGTGCGAGGGGGCGGTACCTCCCCACGCGCTCACTGGGGCAGAAAACGCGAGAACCCGCCGTCCGCGGTGAGCGCGAAGGGCGGGTGGAGGGGAGCGGGAGTGGGACTAGTCTTCGAGCTCGGCATCCAGGCGAGCCTGGTCGCGGCGGTGCTGGCGGCGACGAATGAAGGGGGTGAGGATGAGTACGGTGATTACACCGACGGCGGTGCCGAGGAGGTAAGAGGCGGGGCTGTGGCCGTCGGCAGGCGCGTAGGCGTTATAGGCAATGCCAGCGAACATGGCGATAAGTGGGATGAAATAGACGGCCATTGCGGTCCAATTTCGGCCCACTGGTGGGGTGGCGACGCGCTTGCGCATCCAAGCTGTGCCGATGGAATTGCCGAGGATGGACGGTACGAGCGCGAGGAAGCACAGCATGCTCATTCGGCCGGGGAGAACCCAGGCGAGGATTGCGGCGACGACGAGCTCGAGGAATGGGATGAGAGTGATGCCAATTGCGCAGGCTTTATAGAGCGTGTCGCGTTCGAATTCATCGCGAGTGGCGCGCTCGATTTCATTGAGGGAGTAGTTGGCAATGGCGTTAATCATGTTGTTCGGCTCCAAAGATTTCTTCGACGGATTTACCTAGTTCGTGGCAAATGTCCAGTGCGAGGTGCACCGAAGGGGAGTAATTGCCCCGTTCGATATTGGCGATGGTCTGGCGGGAGACGCCGGCTTTTTCAGCGAGTTCGGCTTGTGATAATTCGAGCCAGCGGCGCCATTTGCGGACCATGTTGGGGTGGTCGGCCATCTGGACTCCTTTACTGTGTGTCTTGCTTGCATATCCGAATGTAAAGGATAATTGTCATTAAAGCAAATGTTTCACACATAGATGCCATTTCCAGTAAGGCTGAGTTGCTGAGGTCGGAAGCTCAGGGTTGCGGCCTTTTAGCACCTCAAGAGTGGCTTTGATAAGTAGGATGGCTTCGCTGAGGTGGTAGTTGATGTCGTCGGCAGTAAAGCGCAAAACCGTATATCCGTGGGCGACGGCCGAGTTTTGTTTGGACCGGTCAGCTTGAAAGGCCTCGCTGTGCTTGTGGTATTCCCAGCCATCGACCTCCACAAGGAGCCTTCCAATCCTGAGATCAAAGCGGTACCCCGCAATGAGAGCATTGTGTTCTGGGAAAATTCCTTCAGTGCGCAGCTTTCTGCTTAAAGTGCGCTCCGGTGGGCTATCCGCTCCAATCGCGGCGTGCCGGATCGTCTCATTTAGACTCCTTGGGACGCGCCGCATTCGCCGACGATCCGTTTCTAGACGGCCGGGGCCGTGTTTCCCTCGGTAGTGTTCTTCCAAAAGAGGCCTGCAGGCTCGCGAAATCCTTCGCGCGGCCCACAACGGTTGCATCACCGGAAGGCCGTTGACATTGTGCGTGGCTTGAAGTCGCGAGTGTGAAACGCGAAAGCTCTTATCCTTCAAAGTGTGCGGTCCCTCCGCTTCCAGAGGAAATGTCAGCTGCCGGCCGAGGTAAATCTCTTGCGCCGTCTTTCCCGTGAAATGGATGCGGCTGAGCCCATGCGCCAGCGCCCGCGCCACCGCCCACGGCGTCCATTCATCGGTATAAATCCCCCGATGCACGCGATAGAGCTTCCCCTCGCGCACTTTGCGACGAATCGCATCCTTGCTCAAACCTTGCCCGCGCAGTTCCGCGGTAGTCCATTCCCCCATGGGGCTTAACCTAAGCGGTCGTGGTGGGCTGGAGCTATGTGCGTCGCGGCATCCTGTGGATAACCCGGGGTTCGGGGGTGATTTTCCGCTGCGTGGTCCGGATAGCTGTGGATAACTGCCCTTCGCGCTCACCGGCGGCCCCGGGTGGCCCTGATTTGAGTTCCCCGTGAGCGCGACGGGAAGGGCGTGGGCAGAGTTCGCCCTAGGCGCTCACCAGGTGACGAAAAAGAGAAACCCCGCCTCGTGCCGGTGAGCGCGAAGGGCAGGGAGGGGCCAAGGGCGAGGAGTGGCCGAGGGAGGACGGAGGGGCGAGGTGAGCCCCCTGGGATAAGGGGCTAGGTGAGGGGCAGCGTTGAGGTCGGGTTGATGCCGCGAACCTTGGAATTGATGACGCCGGCGATGGCGAGCACCGCGAACATGGCGGCGGCGGAGAGGAGTTGGGTGCGGGCGGTGGCGTCGGTAAGCATGAGCACCGCGATGGCCGCAAAGAGGGCGAGGGCGAACCAGGTGAGGTAGGGGAAGGCCCACATGCGGATGGGCAGGGGGTGGAGGGCCTCGAGCTGGCGGCGCAGGCGTAGCTGGCTGACGGCGATGAAGACCCAGACGATGAGTAGAGAGGCGCCGGCGGCGTTGAGCATGAAGCTAAGCAGCCAGCCGGTATCGGCGTAGTTGAGCACCACCATGACGGCCGAGAGGAGGACAGAGAGGGCGATGGCGGTGGTGGGAACGCCGTCCTTATTGGTGGTGGTGAAGATGCGCGGGGCCTCGCCGCGGGAGGCTAGGGAATGCATCATGCGGGAGGAGGCGTAGATCTGCGAGTTGAAGGCGGAGAGTAGTGCGAGGACGATGACGACTTCCATGATGCCGGCCGCGCCCGGGATGCCGGCGCGCTCGAGAACCATGGTGAAGGGGGATTCCGCGGCCGTGGAGGCACCGCCCAGGATGGAATAGGGCAGGAGGAACGTGATGACGAGGACGGAGCCCAAGTAGAACACGGAGATACGCAAGATGGTGGAGCGCACGGCGTTGACTAGGGATTTTTCGGGGTCCTCGGATTCGGCAGAAGCGATGGCAACCACCTCGATGCCGCCGAAGGCGAAGGCTACGGCCAACAGGCCGGCCGCGACGCCGCCGAGGCCATTGGGCATGAAGCCGTCCTCCAAGAAGACGGAGGTACCGATGAAGGAATGGCCGGGCAGGAGGCCCAGGATGAGCAGCGCGCCGATAGTGAGGAAGGCCACGATGACAACGACCTTGATGAGGGCGAACCAGTACTCGAATTCGCCGAAGCTGCGCACGCGCAGCAGATTGATGATTCCGAAGAGGACCACGCAGATGGCGGCGGGAATCCATGGCGAGACGTTGAACCAAGAGCCGATGAAGCCGGCCGCGCCGGTGATTTCGGCGCCGAGGACGGCGACGGTGGCTAGCCAATAGATCCAGCCCTGGGTAAAGCCCGCCCAGCGGCCGATGCCGTGTTCGGCGTATTCGGAAAAGGAGCCGGAGGCGGGGATAACGGTGCCCATCTCGCCCAGCATCTGCATCACCAAAATGGCCAGAAAGCCTGCGATGACGTAGGCGAGGAGCACGGCGGGGCCGGCGGCGGAAATGCCGACGCCGGTGCCCAAGAAAAGTCCGGCACCGATGGTGGAGCCTAGCCCCATCATGGTCAGGTGGCGGACCTTCAGGCCAGAACCGAGGGTGGAGGAGTTATCAGTCACCCCTCCATCTTATTTTGCCCGATTGGGCTATAGGAATCGGGGGTGTTAATTCTTGTGCAGCTCGTCGTTAAGCGCGACGGCTTCAGCCTTCCACTCCACGGCCTCAACCGCACCGGAGACGGAGTTGCGGCGCAGCAGCATGCCGGAGGCACCGGAGAGCTGGGAGCCCTTGACGTTCTCGCCATTTTCGACGCCCAGTGCTTCCGCGACCTTGCCAAAGACGGCTACCTTGGTGCCGGCGGTGACGTAGAGGCCGGCTTCGACCACGGCGTCGTCGCCAAGCGAAATGCCGATGCCGGAGTTGGCGCCGAGCAGGCAGCGCTCGCCGATGGAGATGACCTCCTTGCCGCCGCCGGACAGGGTGCCCATGATGGACGCGCCGCCGCCGATATCGGAGCCATCGCCCACGACGACGCCCGCGGAGATGCGGCCTTCCACCATGGAGGCGCCCAGGGTGCCGGCGTTGAAGTTGACGAAGCCCTCGTGCATGACGGTGGTGCCCTCAGCCAGGTGGGCGCCCAGGCGGACGCGGTCTGCGTCACCGATGCGGACGCCGGACGGCACAACGTAGTCCACCATGCGGGGGAACTTGTCCACGGAGTAAACAACGACCGGGCCACGGGAGGCCAAGCGGCCGCGCACCATCTGGAAATCGGACACGGCGCACGGGCCGTAGTTGGTCCACACCACGTTATTGAGGTGGCCGAAGATGCCATCCATATTCAGGCCGTGCGGCTTGACCGCGCGGTGGGAGAGGAGGTGCAGGCGCAGGTAAGCATCGTAGGTATCGACGGGGGCGTCATCCAGATCCTTGATGGAGGTCTCAACGGCGACGCGGGCCACGCCACGCTCCTCGTCCGGGCCTGCCAGTGCGGAGAACTGCTGGGGAACCTCTTCCAGGCGCTTGGTCTCGGTGGTCTCTACGTTCTTATCGGTGTATACGGCCGGGAACCATACGTCCAGGACGGTGCCGTCATGGGTAATGGTTGCTAGGCCACGTGCGGATGCAGAAGTCATGCCCGCTAGCTTAGCAACTACTTCCGCGCCCCCGCGCGCTGGCCGGTGGGAAGTACAAAGGACAAGATGACGAGCACCGCAGCCAGGATGAGCACCGAGATGACCTGGTTGCGCGCGGCCGGATCAAAGAGCATGAGCAGGGTCAGTCCGGCCAGGGCGGCGGCCGTAACCCACGGAAGCCAGGGGAAGCCGGGTACGTGGATCTCGGTCAGCTCGCCATTATCGCGCAGGACGGGGTGCAACTTGATAAAGGAAGCCACGATGAAGGACCAGATGACCAGCAGGCACCCTCCGACCGCGTTGAAGAGGAAGGCCAGAAGCCCTGGCGGGTTCCAGAACTGCAGGCCCACCGAAGCGAAGGCGAAGACCATGGACAAGATGACGGCGTTGATGGGGGAGCCGGCACGATTTTGCTTCAGGAAGAATCCCGGGGCGCAGTGGTCTTTGGCCATATCGAAGACCAAGCGGGAGGTGGCGTAAATCTGCGCGTTGAAGGCAGACAACAGTGCTAGGGCGATAATCGCCTCCATGAAGCCGGC
The DNA here is from genome assembly GCF_022347395.1 of Corynebacterium sp. ACRPF. Classification (NCBI taxonomy): domain Bacteria; kingdom Bacillati; phylum Actinomycetota; class Actinomycetes; order Mycobacteriales; family Corynebacteriaceae; genus Corynebacterium; species Corynebacterium sp. ACRPF. The sequence goes on along the minus strand of NZ_JAKRNB010000005.1, from coordinate 5,975 downwards.
CGCAAAAGGAATCTTGGCGGCCGCGAGCACCAGGGTGAAGGGGGAATCGGCCGCGACATCGGCGTCCTGGATGGAGCTAAACGGCAGCGCCATGGTGATCACCACGATGGAGCCGATGTAGAAAATCATGATGCGCACGATAATGGCGCGCACCGCGGTGGCTACGTTGTGCGCCGGATCCTCGGACTCGGCCGCCGCGATGGTCACCAGCTCGATGCCGCCAAAGGCAAAGGCAACGGCCAGCAAACCGGCGGCGAAGCCCGGCATGCCATTGGGCAGGAAGTTCTCGGTGAAGTTGGTACCGGCCAAGGAGAAATCCATGCCCGGCAGGATGCCCAGCGCCATGAGTACGCCGATGACGAGGAAGGCGACGATGACGCCAACCTTGATGATGGCGAACCAGAACTCGAACTCACCAAAACCGCCCACGGCCGCGAAGTTGACCACCGCGAAGAAGGCCACGGCAATAAGCGCTGGAATCCACGGGGCAATATCGAACCAATTGGAAATGATGGCGGCCGCGCCGGTGATTTCGGCACCCATGACCATGATCAGCATGAACCAGAAAATCCACCCCATGGTAAAGCGCGCCCAGTGGCCATAGGCCTGGCCGGCGTAGGTGGAAAATGACCCTAAAGAGGGGCGGGCGGCGGCCATCTCACCGAGCATCCACATCACCAGTGCGATAAGCGCGCCGGCTACGGCATAGGAGATGAGCACGGAGGTGCCGGAAATCTGGATGCCGAGGCCGACGCCGAGGAAAAGGCCGGCGCCTACGGCAGAGCCAAGGCCCATCATCGTGAGATGACGGGATTTCAATTGAGTGGCTTCGGCCATTGTTATCACCTTAGGGAGGACGAATTATTTGCAGTGAAGTGAACTTTACACAATGCGGTGAGCTGCGCGGGGCGCTAGCATGGCGCTTTGTGACTTTAGATCTATATGCAGACCCCATCGAACTAACCAAGGCGCTCGTAGATATTCCGAGCCCCTCCCACCATGAGGAGGCCATCGCAGACGCCATCGAAGAAGCGCTGCGCGGATTGGACGTCGAGGTTGCCCGCTACGGCAATACCGTGTGCGCCCGCACGAACCGCGGGCTCGGTTCCCGCGTGGTGCTCGCTGGCCACATTGATACCGTTCCGTTGGCAGAAAATGTACCGCATCACATGGAAACCTCTGAAGACGGGGTAGAGATTATGTGGGGCTGCGGCACTGTGGACATGAAGTCCGGCATGGCCGTCTACCTCAATGCCTTTGCCCAGCTGCACGAAGCGGACGAGCTCAAGCATGACCTGACCGTCATCGCCTACGAGGGCGAAGAAGTGGCCACTGAATTTAATGGCCTGGGCCACCTGCAAAAAGACCACCCGGAGTGGCTCGAGGGCGACTTCGCTCTTCTGGGCGAGCCCTCCGGTGCCATGGTGGAGGCCGGCTGCCAGGGCTCCATTCGCCTGCGCGTGACCGCCCACGGCACCCGTGCACACTCGGCCCGCGCCTGGCTCGGCTCCAACGCAGCACACAAGCTCGCGCCCATTATGAGCCGCATCGCCGCCTATGAGTCCCGCGATGTCACCATCGATGGCTGCACCTACCGCGAGGGCCTCAACATCGTCCACCTCGAGTCCGGCGTGGCCACCAATACGCTGCCGGATGAGGCATGGATGTTTGTGAACTTCCGCTTCGCGCCGGACCGTACGAGCGACGAGGCGCTGGACTACATGAAGTCCATCATCGGCGAGGAAGAAGACGTCACCATCGAGATCGATGACATCGCACCGGCCGCCCAGCCCGGTTTGGGCCAGCCAGCGGCCAAGGCTCTTATCGACGCCGTCGGGGGCAACGTCCGCGCCAAGTACGGCTGGACCGACGTCGCCCGCTTTTCTGAAATGGGCACCCCGGCCGTAAACTTCGGCGCCGGCGACCCCGGGTTCGCGCATAAGAAGGACGAGCAGGTCCCCACCGCGCAGATCACCGAAGTATCCACCGCCCTCGTGAACTACCTGAAGGGATAGACCATGACCCCTGAGCAGATGCGCACCCTGCGCGGCCCGATGCTGCTGCGCACCGAAGGCGAACAGACCTCCACCTTTGACCAACGGCTCTTGGAGTCCGGCGCGGACCATGAGTGGCAGCATGCCGATCCGTGGCGCGTCCTGCGCATCCAAGGCGAGTTCGTCGCTGGCTTCGATGCGCTTTCCAAGCTGCCGAAGGCCGTGACCGTCTTCGGTTCCGCACGCACCACGCCGGAGGATGCGAGCTACCAGCTGGGCGTCGAGGTTGGCCGCAAGCTGGCCGAGCACTCCTATGCCGTCATCACCGGCGGCGGCCCCGGCATCATGGAGGCAGCCAACCGCGGCGCCCACGAGGCCGGCGGGCTATCCGTGGGCCTGGGCATCGAGCTTCCCCACGAGCAGGGGCTTAATGAGTATGTGGATCTGGGCCTGAATTTCCGCTACTTCTTTGCCCGCAAGACAATGTTCTTGAAGTACTCGCAGGCTTTCATCTGCCTGCCTGGCGGCATGGGCACGATGGATGAGTTCTTCGAGGTCATGTGCATGGTGCAGACCGGAAAGGTAACCAATTACCCCATCGTGCTCATGGGCACCGAATACTGGTCCGGCCTGCTGGAATGGATGGAAAACACCCTCGCGGCCAACGGCTATATCAACGAGGGCGACCGGGAGCTTTTCCTGCTTACCGACGACCCCGATGAGGCCCTCTCCCACATCATCCAGCGCCACCAAGTCATGAGCGATAAGCGCATCAGGGAGCCGCGTTGAGCCTCGCGCGTGTGATGGCGATTGTCAATCGCACCCCGGATTCCTTCTATGACAAGGGCGCAACCTTTGACCTTGACCCGGCGCTGCGCCGTTGTGATGAGGTGATCGCGGCCGGTGCGTCGATCGTCGATATTGGCGGTGTGAAGGCTGGCCCCGGCAAGGCAGTGGACGCGGCGGAGGAAATCGACCGCGTGGTGCCGACCATCGAGAAGGTGCACGAGCGCCACCCGGATGTGCTCATCTCCGTCGATACCTGGCGCAGCGAGGTGGCAGAGGCCGCCATCGCAGCCGGCGCCGGCCTGGTCAATGACACCTGGGCCGGTTGGGATCCCGAGCTCATCGAGGTCGCCGGCCACCACCGCGTGGGCTACGTGTGTTCGCACACCGGCGGCATCACCCCGCGCACCCGGCCCCACCGAGTGCACTTTGATGACGTGGTGGCCGATGTCATCGCGGAAACCACCCAATTGGCCGAGCGCGCCGCCTCCCTCGGCTGCCCGGAGGACCTGACGTTCATCGATCCGACGCATGACTTTGGCAAAAACACCTTTCACGGGCTCGAGCTCCTGCGGCGCATCGACGAGGTCGTCGCCACTGGATGGCCGGTGCTCATGGCGCTATCCAATAAGGACTTCGTGGGCGAGACGCTCGACCGCGGGGTAGGAGAGCGCGTGGCCGGCACCCTGGCCGCCACCGCGTGGTCCGCCGCCCGCGGCGTGGCCGCCTTTCGCGTGCACGAGGTGGCCGAGACGGCTGATGTCATCCGCATGACCGCCGCCATCCAAGGCGAGGTGGCCCCACTAGCAACCACGCGAGGCCTTGCATGAGCGTCTCTGTAATCATTCCAGCGCTCAACGAGGAGGACACCGTCGCGGACGTCGTGCGCGCCTGCCTCGCCGATGAACCGCTCGAGGTGCTCGTCATCGACGCCGACTCCACCGACGACACCGCCTCCCGCGCTGCCGTCGCCGGGGCGGATGTGCGCAATTGGCGCGATATCCTCCCAGAGGAACCGCGCCCCGGTAAGGGCGAATCCCTCTGGCGCGGGGTTGCCGCAGCGAAGGGAGACATCGTCGTCTTTGTCGACGCCGACCTTGAATCCGCCGCGCCCGGCATGGTCACTGCCTTGGCCGCGCCCTTCGCTGACCCCGCGGTGGAGATGGTCAAAGCCTGCTACCGCCGCAGCCTCAACGGCCAGCCCACCGGCGGCGGCCGCGTGACCGAACTGACCGCCAAGCCGCTCATCAAGCAGCTCTTTCCCGAGCTCGCCCACATCGATCAGCCCCTTGGAGGCGAATACGCCCTGCGCCGCGCCACCGCCTTAGAACTTCCCTTCGTGGAGGGGTATGGGGTGGAAGCGGGGCTAATGGTGGACGTCGCCAAGCGGGGCAAAGTCGCACAGGTAGACCTGGGCACGCGGGTACACCGCAACCGGCCGCTGCACGAGCTGGCGCCGATGGCCGAGGTGGTTGCGCGCACGCTGCTCGCCCGCGCCGGGGTCATCGCTCCCGTTGCTCAACGCCCGCCGCTAAAAGGTAAGGTTTAAGCCATGCTGTCTTGGATTATGCTCCTCCTTGTCCTCATCGCCCTGACCGTCATCGGCACCTGGGTATGGGGCTCCATCTTTGGCCGCGGCGAGGTCATGCACCCGCTCGACGAGCCGCAGAAGGTGCGCGAAAATAACCGCGCCGCCCTCCGCGAAGGCCGCCTTGACCAGGTGAAATTCGAGGTAGTTCCCCGTGGATACCGCCAGGACCAGGTAGACGATCTCCTCGCGCAACTGGAAGAACAACTATCTTCCGCGCAGAAAAGGTCTAAGCTGGAAGGAAAAGAAGTTAACTAAAGGAGACTCACTATGGCAGCAATGAAGCCGCGCACGACGGGCGGAGAAATGGAAGCAGTAGAGGAGTCCCGCAAAATTGTCATGCGCATCCCCTCGGATGGCGGCGGTCGCATCGTCATCGAGCTGAGCAAGGACGAGGCCGCCGAGCTCGGTTCCCTGTTGACCGAGGTTTCTAGCTAGTCTAGGTACATGCTTTCTCATATCGTCGACATTCTGGCCGATCCCAACGATGGCACCGCGCTTTCTGGTGCCGATGATTTCTCTCGCCTCGTTTCGGAATCCGGCCACTCTTATGATGTGGCCAAGCAGGGCTACGTCACCCTCGCGGCCGGCGCCGGACTCAAGCACAAGGGCGATGACATGGATATGGTCAACGCCCGCGAGACCTATTTGGCCATGGGCCACTTCGCGCCCTTCGTTGAGGCCGTAACCGGGGCCGTCCAGGACGGACTGGATTCCGCCTCCCTGGCCGAGTCCACGCCCGCCTCCCTCCTCGAGGTGGGTGCCGGCACCGGCTACTACCTGGCCCACACCCTGGACTCCATCGCGGAGGCCCGCGGCGTTGGCCTCGACATTTCCCCGCACGCTGCGAAGCACTTGGCTAAGTGCCACCCGCGCGTCGGCGCCGTCGTGGCCGATGTGTGGGAGCGCCTTCCCATCCAGGATGAGTCCGTCGACGCAATCTCCGTCGTCTTCGCCCCGCGCAATCCCGCCGAATTCCAGCGCGTGCTTGCCCCAGGCGGCCAGGTCATCGTCTTGACCCCCGGCGCCGGACACCTGGATGAGCTGCGCGAGCCGCTCGGCATCCTCGGCGTGGAAGAAGGCAAGGTCGAGCGCATGTATGAGCAGGCCGAGGGCTTCCTCGAGCAGGCGGCCGACCCGGTCGATATCTCGTTCCCCATCGAGCTGGATAAGGCCTCCGTCGCCGCTCAGGTAGGCATGAGCCCGTCCGCGCGCCACATCAGCGCCGGCGAACTCGCCGAGCGCATGGCCGCGCTGCCCCCGACGCTCACGGTCACCGCTCGCGCCCGCTTGGACCGCCTCCGCGCCGTCTAGCTCCCGGCTGGCCCCAGCCACCTCACCGCCCTTCGCGCTCACCGGCAGCGCGTGGGGCGGTTCTTTCGTCTCCCCAGTGAGCGCGAGGGGAGGTTTCCGCCCTTGCCGCTCACCGGCACGCGCTTGCCGACGCCCCAGCTTCTCCCCGTGAGCGCGAAGGACGCGAGTGAGGGGGCGAGGGAAGACGCGACCCAGCGGAGTGAGGCTGAAAACGCGCAACCCCGCCCTTGCCGCTCACCAGGAGAGGCGGAACCGCGGTGGGCGGCCGCGCTGGTGAGCGCGAAGGGCGGGGG
>NZ_JAKRNB010000051.1:0-504 GCF_022347395.1 Corynebacterium sp. ACRPF | reverse complement strand
ATTGATTAAAGAAAAAAGAAATCACACAAACACACACAAACAAACCACAAAAGCAATCCATCCGTGCGTGTTTAATGCTCGCGTCCACTATACAGTTCTCACACAACACCCCAACCACACCTTGCCAACACACACAGTGTCAACAAGCCTTATGGTCAGGCACAAAAAAGGGGGATAATGCCCCAGACACCCAACAATGCACCAACATACAAACAACATTATTTTTCACTGTGCATGGACAACAGTGTGTCACAAAGCGCCATTCAAACACTTGGTCTTGTCTCATCAGGTGTGTGTTTCACCCGGACAATTTTTCAACAATAAAAGTTGGCAGCATGACACTCGCATACTCAACCAACCACAAGGATGCAACTGCACCCAACAAATAAAAGCTCCTTAGAAAGGAGGTGATCCACCCGCACCTTCCGGTACGGGTACCTTGTTACGACTTCGTCCCAATCGCCGATCCCACCTTCGACGGCTCCCTAACAAGTTTGGGCCACC
>NZ_JAKRNB010000050.1:0-522 GCF_022347395.1 Corynebacterium sp. ACRPF | reverse complement strand
GCCTTTATCCCACTTCCGCTATGGGCAAAGCATTACAACGACTTTCCTTTGAACTACTCGCCGTTGACAACCTGGATAAAGCAGCCGAATGGACCGTAAAACTACAACAGTTCGGCACCGTGTTTAGCACCCAGCTCAAAGCCAGAACCTACGTCAAAGACGTCCCCTTCGACCAGATTCCAAAAGCCAAACGCCGCAACAAAAAATGGTGGTACACCCACTACACCCACCGCGGAATCTACTTGCAGCTAAAGAAAATGAGCCAACAAGGCCACCTCTTTGCCTACCTCACCAAAGCTAAACAAGACCAACGATTGGAACGCACGACCAACAAGCTAGAAGGCGGGGTGAACTCACAAATAAAGAACCTCATGCACGCCCACCGAGGACTGCACGACGAATGAGGTTACCCTCAAGTAGTGGACACCCTATTTGTACGGATCTTGTGTCCGTAGGAGAGGATGTTCATTGTGAATCAACAGCGCAAGAAGTACACGCCGGAGTACCGGCGTGAAGCCGCAA